>JAHENH010000079.1 GCA_018609935.1 Halobacteriales archaeon
CTTAGTAATTTCAGATAAAAGAGAATTTTTATTGGAATGTATAAAAAACAAATGGCTTTTACATTTACAATCTGAAGATCCAAACCCAATGACAGGTTCTCCCCCAGATTTTTTAATCTCCATGGAAGTTTTACATTCTTGTTTTTTATCTTTGGTTTCCTTATAATAAATCTCTTCTATTTTTACATTTATTGTATTTTCAGAATTAAGTAAATAATCAATATGCCAGTGGAAATTCTTGTTTTTTCCTTTGTTAGAAGATAGATGCCTATTAATTCTATTCTCCAAAGATTTTTCCCCGGGGCCGAGAGCAGAACCCACATAAATGTAATGTCCCTTTTCAAATTCAAAAACACCTTTCTTTCCAACAATTACTTTTTTCTTTTCCGGAATTTTAACCAACAAACAATAAACCCCTTTCATTATTTTCTTTTTTTATCATATTTTATTTGATTAAAATAACTTCTTAAATCAGGTCCCTTATAAGGTCTTATTTTAAGTTCTTTTGCTCCCATATATTTTGCCAATTGTTCTGTTTTATCTAAGTCTGGATGTAATTCCACGGGAAGGTTATCTAAAGCAAATTCCAGGGCTGTGGCTGTAGTTTCCAACTCTGCATTAGAACAACCCCTTATAAAATTCAAGATACCTAAATAAATTTCTTCTTTATTCAAATCAGGAAAGTTTGGACGACAAAGTCTATAATACTTTTCAGGGCTTTCTGCATTTAAACTGACTGAAACCCTATCAACTCCTGAGACATAAAGTTCTCTCGGGACATTTCTTCCAGGATGTAATAAACCTGCCTGCCCGTTAGTATCTACCCTTAAAGGAGTGTCTGGAAAGTATTCACTAATTCTTGTAGAAAGAGGCAAAACAATATCATCCAATCTTGTCAAGGGTTCTCCCAAACCACAAAAAACCACCTCACTAAAATTTCTTTGTTTACTCCTTTCTTGTATTTTGTCCCATAATTCATTAAGTGAAGGCTCTTTATCTAATTTTAATTTATATCTTCCTATAAAATCTTGGAAGTTCCTTAAACAAAAAACACAATTGCTAGTACATTTATTAGTTATATTTAAGTACATTCCTGGTGTTCTATCAGTTTTTTCTGGATAAAAATATACTATTGCCATTTTAACAGTAAGATAAGGAATCAATTATTTATATTGTTTTTTATTATCAACAGCTTTTTATTTTTTACATGTAACGGCCTTAAGAAAGATTTAAAAAAACTCATACCCTTATATTATTAAGTTAAAATGGCAGAGATAAATATAAAAGTTGACGTTCCGGAAGAATTGAAAGGAAAATTCGAGAATATTCTAGCTGAAGCTTTAAACGAATTTGTAGATAAACTAGAACTAACTACTGCAAAAGAAATTGTGTCCAAGTCTAAATTAACAGAAGACGAAGCTAAAGAACTTTCAGATAAGGTTAAGTCATCAATGTACGAACATCTTAAAAAAGAAGGTTTAGTATAATGTCACTAAAAATAATAGTAGATTCAAATGTGTTATTTAGAATTCTTATCTCAGGAGGAAATATCTTAGACATTGTTTTTGATAAAAATCTCAAAATTTTAGCTCCATTGAAACTTAAAGAAGAGTTTATTAATAACGAACAGGGGATTTTGAAAAAATCCGGTCTTTCAGAAGAAAATTTCAATAAACTTACCAGTATAATATTCAAAAGAATAAGTTTTATTCCTCTAGACAAATATAAAGAATTTATGCCTAAAGCCAAGGAGTTACTTGGAGAACATGAAAAAGACCTAGATTTTGTTGCTTTAAGCTTATTAAAAAATACAAAAATATGGACTTATGAAGACCTGCTATTTAAAATAGGAACAGGAATTTCAACAAAAGAAATATCTAAACAACTGGATAAAAAATAGTTTTATTTTTGAATTTTAAAAATTTCTCTCTCCAAAAACTACTCTTCCCGGACGTATCATGTTGCTTCCTTCTTCTATAGCCATTTTATATGTGTTGCTCATTCCCATAGATAAATATTTTAGATTGTCCTTTTCAAGATTCAAATGAGAATTTTTCTTTATATAATCAAAAATTTCATTCATATTTTTGAAATACTTCCTGGAATCTTCTGGATTTTCCGTTAATGGCTCTATTGTCATTAGTCCTTGAAGAGAAATGTTGTTCATTTTACTAATTTCTTCACAAACTTCTTTTATTTTCTTTTTTTCTGGAGGAAAACCAGACTTATTTTCTTCGTTTCCTATATTAACTTGTAGTAAGACAGGAAAAGGAACCTTTTCTTCAGGAATTCTTTTATCCAATTCCCTAGCTAAACTCAGGGAATCCAGTGATTGTATAAAGTCAAAAATCCTAAGAGCTTTGTTAATCTTGCCTTTTTGTAACGGACCTATTAAATGCCATCTAAGGTTCTTAAAATTCTCTAGGAATAGGACATCTTTCGAAGAAAGAATTTTTTCTTTGACATTATCTGCTTCCTGTACATAATTTTCACCTATATTTTTTGCTCCTGCTTTCACAATTTCTCTAATTTCTTCAGGAGTTCTGGTTTTTGCAGCTAGAACAATTTCCACATTCTTAGGAATCTCTTTTTTTATATTTTGGAAATTCTCTTTTATTGCCATTTTTTTCACAAGGATGATTTATTTCCCATCCTCAATAGCTTTTTTAACAGTCTTAAAATCTTCCTTGAGTTCTTCTATTCTTAAAGGATTGTAAGTAGCTACAGCAGGATGATATAAAGGAATAATTTTTATTGTTCCCTGAAGCGTGGAAATTTTAAATTCCTGTCCATGAAGTTTACTTATTCCTGTTACTTTATCTTTTAGATTGAATTTTTCAAGGACGAACTGAGTTGCAAAATTTCCTAAACAACATATAACTTTTGGTTTTATCAAAGAGATTTGTTTATCCAAATAAGGAGTACATGTTTTTATCTCTTCTTCTTTAGGATTTCTATTCTCAGGAGGCCTGCATTTTAATATGTTCGCTATGTAAATATCCTCTTCCCGGGAAAAACCTGCAGAGTTTAAAAGATCATCCAAAATCTTCCCTGCTCTGCCGACAAAAGGTTTTCCTTGACTATCTTCGTTTGCTCCGGGAGCTTCCCCTACCAAAAGAATATCTGCATTAGAGTTTCCTGATCCGGGAACAGCATTAGTTCTTGTTTCCCCTAATTGGCATTTTTGACATTTTTTTATCAGTTCATTGAGTTCTTCAAGTTTATTTTCTCC
>JAHENH010000080.1 GCA_018609935.1 Halobacteriales archaeon
ATTTAGCATAAAATATCTTTAATATCTGCCTTTTTACTTTTTTCACCAATATAATAAACTACTCTTCTTCTTGAACGAGGTCCTGCTAAACTATAACTATCTATCCTAAGGAATTTATTGTATAGATGATCTTTAGGTACTCTTATACTCTCTCTATTTTCTATAAGGTCTCTCTTCTTACCTACGGATACAGATCCCTTTTTATATTCATCCACTAATGATCTTAATTCACTATATCTACCACTATATATATATAATTGAATATTATTTTTCAACTCCATTATATTATAGGGAGATCTATGTTTTCTATGGACCAATGTTATGTTATTTATATCATCCTCTTTCCAATTAGGGTCTTTGAGCCTTTTCATTATCTCTTTATGAGTTAAGACATTGTATATTGTCCTCTCGAACCAGAAATAATATGGATCATAGAACATATTATTAAATAGTTCCTCCGAAGAAAAAGATACTTCTTGCTGTCTTTCTCTTATTCCTAAAGGTTTCATAAAAGAAGCCAGCCATATAGAGTCCATTATCAATTCTTTTTCTTCTTCCTCTGTTATATCTCTCTCTTGATCATAAATATAATGATTCTTCAAAGCCTTAAATGCTTTTGCGTGAGATGACGTAAACCCTATATAATAAGGGGAGTGCATAGTTCTTATTAGGGAATACACTAGCAGCCAATATCTATCATATTCTATACCTTCAGGCTTATCCATCTGAATGATATTTTTTATTTTGATCTTAGACCCCGGTGAGAGTTCCATATTTAGACCGGTAGCTGTTTTCAGATCCACAAAGTCCAACTTATTAATATCGCTAAGGAACTTTGTATTTATATTGTAGTTAGATGGTATGAGAACTTTTAATCTCTTTATCTTTCGATTGGTTATGAATAATGTCTCAGCACAATCATTTTCCAAATAACTAGACCCTCCATCCTCATATTCCATCATTATGTGACTTCTATTGTTGTTCATCCTTCTTTACTTTTAGATTTTTTATATCTGTATATATTTCTTTATTATCATGTTTTATCTTTACCATTGTCTTCCCCGGTATCAGATCTGTTTTACGTTCCAATATCTTCACCTCTTTTCCCTTTACCAGTCCTTGTTTACCTTCATCTTTTAATATCTTGGCTTTATTACTTTTTCTCCTTTTTCTCTTTTTATTTTCTGAAGACCCATCATTACTTTCCATACAAGATATTATTATCCTTACAGTATCCATTTCAAAAGTACTAAGACCAGAGTCTCTTAGAAAATCACCATCCACATTAGTTTGAGTAGAAAGTAAAAAGTCCATAAAGGTTAATGCTGTATCTTGAAATCTATAACTTGTTGCATCCTCTATATCCCTTGTTACTGTTGAAGTTATAATAGATCGACATTGTTTTACATGAATGAACATATCATTTAGCCTAAGATCAATATCAAGACGAAATATATCTATATCTATAAAAGGGAATAATAGACCAACTTCTGAAGATGTTATCAGTAAGGATACATTACATAACTCGGCATTAGTTAGATATGATATTTCACTAAACTCAAGTTCATTATAATCTAAAGCATCTTTATATATTAATTTTATGTGATCAGAACCGTATTTATCCAGTAATAAGTGTACTTTATTTAATATTCCATTCTTATAATAATGCATACGATCTATTAATTCCCTAGGGACTAAAGTATCTGTATTCAATACGATACCCGGATCATCTGATGATCCTTCTTCCGGAGAGCTGATACATTCAGCTGTACCACTACTTGTTACTCTTTCTATTTTTAATCTAAAGCATTCATGATCATCCAATAATCCGAACACTGTTTCACCTTGTTTTATATTTCTCATTTCCTTGTTTTATTTATTCCAGTATTCATTAATGGAACATCCTGCTTCTATGGGAACATTTTTTATTACCGTCTTTGCAGAATCCACCATTATTTCTTCTAATTTCTCTTTCCACTCTTCAGCTATATCTTCTCTACATTCTGTCTGAATCTCATCGTATATAGAGAGTAAGATATTCACATCTAAGTTATTCTCTTCTATATACTTCTGAGTATTTATCAATGCCTCTTTTATTATATCAGCATTGGTTCCTTGTATGGGAGTATTCTTAGATGCTCTCTCTATGGTCCCTTTATACTTATGAGGTTCTTTCTTCATCTTTTCCCATTCCGGGAACCATCTTATTCTTCCATAGGGGGGAGCTGTCTTTATATAACCTCTTTTCAATCCCTTCTTAGATAACTTATCCAAAAACTCTCTTACTTTAGGGACTTTTTGGAAGAATCTATCTATAACTTCTTCGGCTTTTTCTGTATTTACTCCCATGGTATCGGCAAGCTTATATTCTGTCATACCATAAGCTAATCCGAAATTTATATTCTTCTGAATATCCCTATAGGTTTTGGTCTTGTTCATAGGAAATTCATCCCTTACATTATCTATAGGAATATCAAAGGTCATACTACATAATACACTGTGTAGATCTTCATTATTTTTAAAAGATCTGACCCATGTAGGATCCCCGGAAAATTCAGCTATGATTCTCAGCTCCATTGAGGAATAGTCTCCTCCCACTATCTTGTATCCCTCTTTGGGAATAAAAGCCGATCTTATTTTAGATCCTTGCTCTCCTCCTGAGGGAATCTGAAGTAAATTAGGATCTTTACAGGATATTCTTCCTGTTCTGAGTATCTGATTATATTCGGGATGTATTCTTCTTGTTTTAGGATTTATCTTTTTTATCAGATTATTTCCAAAGGAACTGGCTAACTTATCCTGAATGGAATATTCTTTTAGCTTTCCTATCAATTCATGTTCATCTCTATTAGCTGATAAGAATCTATCTCCTACCGTATCAGTATTAAATCCCAGTTCTTTTATTATCTCTAATTTTTGTTTATTAGATGACCAGTTTATCCCTAGATCTATATCATTTGTAAATAAATTATGTTGAGATAATCTTTTAAATCTCTTTAGCTTATCATCATTTTTTACAATATCATTAAGCTCTTCTTCGATCTTATTTTTTTCCTCAATAACTTCCTCTCCTACCTTCTTTATAAGCTCATCGTTTATTCCTACTCCATTATATTCCATATAGGAGAATGTTTTAGTGACTTCATTCTCTTGGTTCACTACATTGTGAAGATCATACTTTTCCACTTTCTCCATTTGGAATTCTCTTATCTTATGAATGAATTCCACATCCTTAGCGGAATATCTTATAACCTCATTAGTAAGTCCATCTATGTGGATCTTATTCCTGATCTCTTTATCCATAGATTCATTTAAATATCTATAACATAGATCCTTTAATGAGTTCTTTATCTTTAGTCCCCCATTTATGACCTTTTCACTTAGAAAAGTATCATAGATATTATTGACCTTTATACCTTCAGAATAGAGAAATTTAAGATCGAATTTAGCATTGTGCAATACAAATAAAGTATCACCATAGAATATAGAACTTATATCATGTATATTATTTCTATCCACAACGAACTGATCTTTTTCATCCCCTATCTGAACACAAAGAATTTCATTGTCTATAGGATTTAATCCTGTGGTCTCTGTGTCCAGATTTACTATTTCCTTATCCTGTATCCACTCTTTAACTTCAGAAGACTCTCCCTTTATTATATCCTCATCCAGCTCTTCTTTATTATTACTGCCTATGAAATATATCATTCTTTAAATAATTTACCATCTTTTATCACTACTTTATCCAAATCATCTACAGAAACATCTTCTTTATTTATCTCTTTTGTGCCTTTATTTTCCTTTTTATCTTCATCCGATAGAATATCCACGAATAGTAAAATATTTGTCCCGGAATAAACGTCGGTAACTGGTTCATTCATTCTATTCCATAATGTTTCACCTACTACTGTCTCTCCTATCTCTAACGATCTAAAATCATGAACAACTACGAATTCTCTATTTCTTTCATCTCTTATCTTTGAATGTAATTCTCGTTTATTTATCCTGGGCTTATGAATAATATTATGATGATCTAATAGATCTGACTTATATATAAAAAAATATCTATAATCTAAGGATATTGAAGGACTTATGATCCTTACATCATTATGAGACATACCCATGTTTTCGTCTAATATAAAGACCCCTCCTTGAAGTATTGTACCTACTATATTGTTTTGTCTATATGCAGAATAATCATATACAGGTATATTTCTGGTCGCTTCTATTATAGTTCCTTTTTCATCATTACTACTTACTGTCATATCTTGAATATTTTATCATTTTCTATAGTTAAACTTTTTTATATATCTTATTATCCTTTATATATATTTTATCCAGATCATCAACAGATACATCCTTTTTATCTACCTCATTATCACTTTTATTATTTTCTTTATTAGAATAATTATCTATATCTACATAGAATAGAATATTTAGTCCATACTTACTTTCCCGATCAAACATTTGATCTTCAATAACTTTTCTACTTACTATATCTCCTACATCAAACCATTTATGATCATCATGCGGCTTAAAGGGATATATAACTTTGAACTTATCCAATTCTAAATTAACAGGATAACCAGAACTTAAATTTCCCAATTGATAATGTATATCTTCCCTACTCACTGTCCTTTCATATATTATATCTGGTGAAGTGATGGAATCGAGTAATTCACTCTTTAACAAGAATTTTTGTTCTTCATTTATAATAACTTCTATATCATCATGAGTTGAATTCATATCCTCTTTTAGGATCATATAACATATAGGATTTGTAAATTCCGGTTGTTCATTTTCTTCTACCTCATTTATAGGCGCATTATATACTCTTAACTTTATTTCTGTTCTTATTATTGTTCCTGCTTTAGTATTTCTATTAACCATTTTCTTTAAATATTTTGTTATTCTTTATTTGGATCTTATCCAGATCATCAATACTTAATTCCTCTTTACTTATTTCTTTCTTTTCTCCTTTAGATATTTCTTTATTATATTCTTTATATAAATTTTTTATTACATCAGGATCATGGTATTCCAATAGATCTAAATGATCTAGGAAATCATACGGAGAAGGGAGCTCTCTTACATTTACTATATCTCCCGGATATTTATCTCTAAAGGGAAATATTACCAATAGATCATGATCGTAAGTTATACTTCTCTTAATAATTCCTCTATTGCTTTTTTGAGATGTCAGTTCTTTGGAACCTATTAAGTCTTCTTTAAGTACTAAAGGATTATAGTCGTATTCCATTTCTTCTATCCTTGTATAATTATTATCAGTGTCCAAAACATGAGGTCTTTTAATAAGGATAATTTGTCCTTTTTTTATCTTTTTATCTACATCTATCGAATTATGGAAACTAGTAATATCTTTAGTTAATACTAATACCGTTCCTGGTTTTAGATCTTCTTTAAATTCTATCATTTTAAGTATATTTTATTATCTTTTATGGTTATTTTATCTATATCATCTACAGACAGATCCTTTTTATTTATCTCCTTAGCTTCTTTTTTATATTCTTTATCTATATTATTATTATCAAATATAAACTTTAATTGATAAGAACTATGAGATCGAGGATTATCTAAGTAAGCCGTATAATCTTTTATACGATTATCTATATCCCTACTTACTATATCTCCTGGATAATACTCTAAAAAAGGGAATATGACCATTAAGTCTACACCTCCCCCTACTCTACCAAAGATATTATCTTCAGTTGAATGTCTTTTAATAATTTCTCTAGACCCTTTTAGATCTTCCGGATTTATTAAGAAATAAGAGTTTTTAGACATAGATTTAATGGGTATAGAATATTCAGGATAAGCTGTTAATAACAATATATCTCCTTTTTCTAGTTTGGTTTTACTGACCCTAGAATAAACATCCTTCATCAGTTTTATTACGGTTCCTCTTTTTATGTCTTCAATACTGTTTATCATTTTATTATATTTTAATTCAGATATAATTTAAAGTATATCACTTCATTGAATATAGTGTTACTGTTATTGACCTTATTATCCAGTCTTTTCTTCTCTTTTTTATTAGGGGAGAACACTATGTACTCCCCTATTTGAAACCCCTTTATAGGAGCTAATTTAATACTTTTTTCCATTAGAAATAAAGATCTTTATCGTTATCATTTTCTTCTTCTCTATCTTCCACTCTTTGTACTCTATTGACTTTATCCACAGGTATTGCCCATGTAAGAGATAGTCCGTTCTCTTTCCAATAAGAGTAGAAGCTCATCATACCCTCTTTAAATTCAGGGTCTTTATATGCTATTACCGTGTATTTCTTACCATCCACGGTATATACTACATATAATTTCTTTTCATTTATATATTCATTCATTTTAAAAACTCAATTTATCATTAAAGACAGATTCTTCACTTAGAAGATCTGTATCTATTCCTTCTTCTTCCATATCCTCTATAGCTTTTTTCTTTGCTTCTGTTAGACTTTCTTGTCTCATGATGTACTTAGACATCACTGCTTGTTTATATTCCTTCTCAGCTTCTAAATAAGCCTTCTCTTGTTTTAATTCTATTTGACTTTCTGCCCACAATTTAGGTGGTTCTATCGTAAATATTTTTTCTTCATCTTTCATAATTATTGATTTTTATTCGTTTATATTATTTAATATTCTCTTTGTCATAGTTTATATATTATTAATGTGATCAATATTGATACAGCTATAGTTAGCTGCGATACTTGAATTATTATTCTTTTATTAGCTTCTTTTTTACTATATTGTTTAGTTCTCTTTAGATGGTATGTATCATCTATGATCAACCATCCTAACACTATATCTATAGTTAATATAGTGCATACAACGAAGTTAAATCCTTCTGGCATGTTCATAATCCTAAATTCATTATGATGATTATTATAGATATAAATATTAGTAATCCTGTTAAAGACACTGATGCATATTTTAAGGCTTCTTTTTTATCATAATAACCTAATAATCTCAGATAATATATATTCAGTATATTATAACTTAATATTAATATCATGCCTAAGGACACCATTGAAATAATAAAGTATGTCATTTCTGTTTTTCTTTGTATTTATTCTTAACATCTCTTATTAGAGCTAATAATTTCCATATATCTTCATCTTTGAGAACGAAGTTGAATTCCTTCTCTATACCTAGATTATTTTTATCTATAGGAAATAACTTTAGTTTTAGTACTTTGTCTTCATTGAATTCATTAGCCAGCTCATCAAGGACATTATCCTCCTGACCTGTTAATTTTATTTCAATGTCTTGGTTCTTATTAAGCTCACTATTGAACTTCTTTATTCCTTCTTTTATTGCTTTTATTAATTTTTTCATGGTTTTTCTTGTTTGTGATCTATATTATCATGAAAAACGGGCGCTTTCCATGAAATTTGTACGCTTATTGCCATCTATTATGAAAATTATCCGCTAAATACATTCTTACTACCCAATATTCTATCCCTGACTTCCTTTCTATCCTTTACGTCTCTACAGTATATAAAAGCTTCATAATCATCCGTTATTCTATCCCTGACTTCCTTTCTATCCTTTACGTCTTTGCAATATTCAAGAGCACACTCACTATCGATTATTTTATCTCTCATTTCTTTGGTATCTTCTATATCCTTACAATGTAGATAAGCACTAAAAGATAATTCTTTTATTTCTTTTTCTTCTTCTTTAATTTTTATTTGTGGCATTTTTTGTGTTTGTTCTTTATCTTTGATTAGATTTTCTGCCTCTTTTATGGATCTGGCTGTCACTATTCCTTCTGTGATTTTTTCTTCTTCTATTTCAAGATCTTGTACTTTACTATCTATTTCATGTATTCCTATATTATTTACAATTATGTCTAAATTTATTAGGTGTCTTATTTCATTAACGTCCGGATAAATTTCTCTATCTAATGTAAGAATATATCTTACGTTACTTTCTATTCCGTAATACCTATAATATTTGTATGTATCCATTTTTTGTTTTTTATATTATCTATTTACTAACTACCCATCCTTCTGGACATCCGGCTTTTTTCCAATCTCTTA
>JAHENH010000081.1 GCA_018609935.1 Halobacteriales archaeon
GGTGAAGTAGTCTTTTGGGTTGGAGGCTGATTGTGAACTTGAGAAGTTTAGTTCTGGTTCCCATTGTATATCTGCGTTGTGTTCGTGGTTTCTCCATTTGAACAGCATCTTAATGGATTTCTGCATGCCTGCCTTGTATGTTGTGGATTCTTCATCGCTATACGCTAACTCCTTAATATAGTCATCAGCATGACGTATTTGGATGTCTGTTGTGTATCTTCCTTCCTGTCTCCACACCCACCGGTAAAACTTATCTAATCTGTACCCTCTTTGTTTTACTGTTTCTTTGGCGTATCCTTCTGCTTTTTTCGGGTTTTTCCCTATGTTTAACGCCCACTTTATCAGCTTTTTCCGGTGTTGTCTGTAGTCTGTACGTTGTTTTGGGTTTAGATATTCTTCCGTTGGTTCGGGTATTACGGTTACGCCGTTTATTTTTTCTCTGCTCAACCTACGTCACCTCTACCTAGAATTCTAGCTAGATATAGACAAAACTTTAAATAACCAAGTGTTTCTGGACATTTCTCCAGAAATAAACCTGTTTTTTGGATGGGCTCAACGTAAATTAAGATGGTGGTACGGCGTAGACCTACACCAATAACACCTGCTTCACGGGCTGTAACAAACATCTTTTTTTCATTCCGTGAAACACCTGAAAACACAAGAAAGAAAGCCTATACGTTTAGTCCCGCCTGGATTCGAACCAGGGTCACGGGCTCCAAAGGCCCGTGTGATTGGCCACTACACTACGGGACTTCCATCTGTATTTGTTTTGTTTTGTTCTTATTAGGATTTTATTATATTAGATATACTTGCTAATTGGTTTATAGGTTGTTACTTTATAGTCCTAATTATTTTCCCTTACCTTATAATTCTTGTATTCCTTTATAGTAGTTAATGTCTATTGATGAATTTCTTTCTTCGTTTGGATCCGATAATAGAATCTTTGAAGCTGATATAAAGGTGGGAAAAGCACATGTAATAATGCTTGCTGAACAGGACATCATAGAAAATAGTGAGGCAAGAGAAATAATTAATGCTTTAAATGAAATAAAAGAAGAGGGTTTTAAGTCATTAAATAAAAACCATGAGGATATACATCCTTCTATAGAAGAAAAAGTAATTGAAAAAACTGGAGAGAATATAGGGGGAAAACTGCATACAGCTAGGTCTAGAAATGATGAAGTTGCCACATGTATTAGGATGCGTCTACGAGAAGATGTTATAGATCTTTTATCTAATTTATTAAAGCTTAGAAAATCGCTTTTAACGAAAGCTGAAAAGACTGGTGACTGGGTTGTTCCAGGATATACTCACTTACAAAGAGCTCAACCTACTACAATGGGTCATTGGATTTTAAGTTATGAACGAGCTTTTAAACGTGATACAGAAAGAGTCTTAGACTGTTTTAGTAGACTGAATATTTCACCTCTTGGAAGTGCAGCTTTTGCTGGTACTGGGTTCCCAATCGATAGAGAACTTACATCAGAGCTTTTGGGGTTCGATCGTCCGATGAGAAATAGTATGGATGGAGTTGCAGCTAGGGATTTTGCAGTAGAAATCATGGGATGTACATCAAATATAGCTACAAATATTTCTAGGTTGTCAGAAGACATAATTATATGGAACACACAAGAGTTCGGTTTTATAGAATTAAGTGGCCGATATGCAAGTTCCTCTAGTATTATGCCTCAAAAGAAAAACCCTGATACTGCAGAGTTGTCAAGAGGTAAAGCTGGAAGTGTTCAGTCAAGTCTATTTGGAGTTTTAGCTCTTCTTAAGGGCCTTCCTATGTCTTATAACAGAGATTTACAGGAGGCAACACAGCATATATGGAGAAGTCTTGATATTACTAATAGTTCGCTAATAAATATATCAGATGCTATTGAGACAGCTAGTTTTAATGAAGATAGGATGAAAGAAAATGTTGATGAGGAAATTTGTGCTACCGAGATAGCGGATCTATTAGCTAGAAAAGGTGTGCCGTTTAGGACTGCTTATAAAATAGTTGGAGAAACAGTAAAAGAAGGGAAGTTAAATAAAGATAAAATTGAAGAAAAATTAGAAACAGAGAATTTAATGGTTAGTTTAGAAGAAAAAGAGTTTAATAATGTATTGGATCCAAGTTATTGTGTTGATATTAGTGATTCATTAGGTGGTCCAGGAGAAATAAAAAATGCTTTTAGAGACGTTAAAGAAGATATTGGGATACATATAGAAAAGATAGAATCTTTGAAGGAAAAATTGAATGAAAGAAATAAAAAACTAAGTAAGCTTGAAGAAAAATTAAATAGTTAAACAGACCTTATATTTTTAATATCTATATTTGGCAAGTTCTGCCGGTATCGAGGGGGTTTTTAAAAACCCTAAAATACAAGTTATATGTCATATGCAAAAGACGTACTAGTCGATGCAGACTGGGTAGAAGAACGCCTAGACCAATTCCAAAACGATAACCCAGACCTAAGACTCATAGAGGTTAATAGTCCTGAATCCCCAGATAAAGACTTTCCATCTAGATATAATGAAGGACATATACCGGGCGCTATAGGGCTTCAATGGGATGAAGATCTTTCAGATAAAAACGAAAGAGACATACTAAAAAAAGATGATTTTGAAGAGCTTCTTGGATCAAATGGAATTACTGAAGATTCAACAGTTGTATTCTATGGAGACGGATGGATTGCTAATTGGTTCGCATTATTTGCCTACTGGGAGTTTAAATATTATGGACATAAGGATGTCAAGGTTTTAGATGGTGGTAAAGTCTATTGGGTAGAAAACGATTATCCTCTAACACAGGAAGAACACGAATTTTCACCTAGAGAATATGATGCTAGAGGACCTTTTGAAGGTATTAGAGCATATAAGGAAGATGTAGAACAAGCCATAGAGAGTGGCATACCTCTAGTTGATGTACGTTCCCCTGAAGAGTTCAAAGGAGAAGTAATTGCTCCTGAGGGACTTCAAGAGACAGCTCAACGTGGAGGTCATATACCTGGAGCAGAAAACGTTCCAACTGCATCAGTATTAAATGATGATGGTACATTCAAATCTGCTGATGAACTAAGAGAACTTTATAGAGATAAAAGTATTACAAACGATGAAGCAGTCATTACTTATTGTAGGGTAGGTGAAAGATCCTCTATTGCGTGGTTTGTACTTAGAGAACTTCTTGGTTTTGAAGATGTTGAAAACTATGATGGTTCATGGACAGAATGGGGAAATATAGTAAGATCTCCAATAGAAAAAGGAGAATAAAAAATCTTGTATATACATGATAAAAAAGAGATTAGAAAATCAAAAACCTAAAAAGAAAAATAAATAAAATAATCAACATTATACAAATTAATTTCCTAAGAATATAGAATTAGGTTCTTTAAAGTATACGATCAATAAATACTCCTGTGAGACGGTTAGTCTACTGTATAGGAAAGTTTATAAATTATTCATCTACAAATAAGATAGTGTGAGTGCTTCGGGGCTTGACCCTGAAGGTGAATCGCGTTGAAATATTTAACAAATCACGTTTTATATTATGGTATAACGACTGTGGAGGATATTGAAGACCTCAATATGAAGCGGTCGTTCGACGGTTTGGAAATGTGCCTTCTCTCGAAACGCTTCCATATGTTAGGAAGGTGAGACGGAAGGCATCGGGGCTTGTGGACAGCCTGACCCTAGCCTTTGGGGGAGGCGACTTATCCGATGAAGTCAAAGGTGTGTTAAACTAATCTAGGGGGAGAAGCCTCGGAGCTTGACTCCGAGGTAGTTCACTAGGTTATACGTACAGTTTTTCTAAAGCTGTGTAGTGATATGTCTTTAGATTTATAGGGGTCTAGTTTGCGTAATGTTTGTAGTATTTCATCACTATTTTTAGATATGAAAGAAGGAGATAGAGTTAGAGTGAAAAAGGATGATAAAAGCTTTGAGGGATTTTTAATACCTTCTCCTGAAAATGATCGGTTAGTTATAAAGCTTGAAAATGGATATAATATAGGTTTCAAAAAAGAAGATTCAAAGATAGATGTTATAGAAAAAACTGAAAAAAAGGTTGATATAAAAAGTGAGAAAAGAGAGTTATTCTTTGATGACGACCTTCCAACTATTTCTATAGTTTCTACTGGAGGTACTATAGCTTCCTCTGTTGATTATAGAACTGGAGCTGTAACAGCAAATTTTAACGCTGAAGAAATAATAAAGGAGATACCTGAACTTAAAGGATTAGCTAATTATAGGTCAAAGGTTGTATCTAAAAAGTTAAGTGAAAATATGGATCCTGAGGATTGGCAGAAACTAGCTAAAGTAGTATATGAAGAAATAAAATCTGGGTCCGACGGTATTGTTATAACACATGGAACTGATACAATGCAATATACTGCAAGTGCATTATCATTTATGATTGATACTCCTGTTCCAATAGTTTTTACTGGATCTCAACGTTCTGCCGATAGGCCCTCAAGTGATAATGTAGTAAATGCAGTCTGTTCTGTAGAAACAGCAAAATCAGATATAGCAGAAGTTCTAGTTTGTATGCATTCTAATAAAAGTGACCTTAAATGTTCAATACATAGAGCTACTAGGGTCCGTAAAAACCATACTAGTAGAAGAGATGCATTCGAAACTATAGGGGGGGACCCGCTCGCAAATATAGACTATAATTCTAGAGAAATAAATATAAATAAAGAATTTGAGGAAAAAGGGAAAAAAGATCCTAGCCTTAAAGAGGGTTTAAACAAAAACGTCAGTCTGGTAAAGTTTTTCCCAGGATCAAATCCTAATATATTGGATAGTTATAGTGCAGATGGTATAATAATAGAAGGGACTGGACTAGGGCATGTTTCGCATGATTGGGTAGATAGGATTAAAAACGGGGAAGAACTCTTTGTTATTACATCACAATGTATTGAAGGAAGAATATGTGATAGAGTATATGATACAGGTAGAGACCTATTGAAAGCTGGAGCGATAGAGGGAGAAGATATGGTTCCTGAAACAGCACTTGTTAAGGTAATGTGGGTGTTAGAAAATAAAAATAATCCAAGAGAAGCTATTAAACAAAATCTGGCAAACGAGATAACTAAATAAAAAGATATATGAAAATTGCTGATATAAAAAATAGAAACTCCCAAAAAATAAATGAATTTATACCATGGAATGATGGACTAAATAATAAATCAAATATATTGATTGCAGAGGAAAAAAAAGAGCCAATTGGAGCTATAAAATCTTCATTATATAGAGAAATTCCCTGGATAGATATAAAAATAGAAAAAAACGGTGAAACCACTAAAAATCTTATAAAAGAATCTTTAAGAGTACTAGATACAGATAAAGTATATTGTTTAATTTCGAATAAAGAAAAGGAAAAGAGATTTCTAGACGAATATGGTGAAATAATAGCGGAATTTAAATGTCTAAGAGATTTTTCTTTCCCTTACAAAGAAAATTTAAAAAAAATTACTGATATAGATTCTGTTTTTGATTCTGAAGCATATAATAAAACAAATGGTTTATATCCCACTAAAGACGGAAAAATCAAAAAAATAGACAGCGAAAAAAACATTTTTGCCATCCAAGAAAAAGGAAATCCAAAAAGTATTGTTATACTCGACGGAATAAAAAAAACACAAAAAAACCGTAGGGCATTATTCTTCGGGTTTACTTGGTGCAACCATAAACATGCTAGCCAAACTGCATTGGCTACAAGAGCAAAAGCATACGAAGAAGGACTGGATGATGTAATAATATGTTTGCCAAACAACCTATATATAGATTCTTTTGAACAAGCAGGCTTCAATACCTATAAAACAATTTGCATATATAAAGTAACGGCATCTTCTATAAATAAAGAATATACACAATAAAATCCTCAAAATAAAGTCATACACGCCGGGTGGGATTTGAACCCACGGCTAGCTGGTCCGAAGCCAGCCGCTCTGTCCAAGCTGAGCTACCGGCGCACTATAGAA
>JAHENH010000082.1 GCA_018609935.1 Halobacteriales archaeon
ACCAGCCTTCAAAGCCCCAAACCAAGCAAACACATGATCCTCACAATTAGGCAACATCATAGTCACAACATCACCCTTCTCAACACCAATACCAATTAACGCATTAGCAAACTCATTCGCCTTCCGATTTACTTCACTAAATGTGTAGAGTTTGTTGTCTTCAAATTGGAAAAAGTCCTCGTCACCATTTTTGTTGGCTTGTTCTTCTAGGACTTTCGGTAGTACCCACCCACCCATCTCTTTTTCTAGTTCTCGATAATCTATATCCCAATAGCTCTCCTCAACCATGAAGAAACTTCCATCAACTTTCCTAAAAAATCTTTCGTTATATACACTATTTCATAGAATATAGAGATTAAAATACCTATTATTATTTCTTAAATTTAAATTATTATTTAGTAATATATATTAAATTCCTTATTTTTTCTAAAATAAATTAATATATTTACAGGTGAAAATATATAAGATAATGAGAGGATTCCATGTAAAGTACCTCGGGATCAACCCTCGACGCACTCACCCTGTTCTGCCTGTAGAAAAATCTATTATATTTTTCAACTATTTAGTCTATGCTTATCTAGTAAGAAGTCTAAAAATATATCTATTAGAAGATTCTTATTTTATTCGAGAGGAAGTTATGCTACTTCTAGTTGTCTTTTGTATACTTCAATTAGGTTTTTAGCTAGGTCGTCCATGTCGGACCTTATATATCCTTTTTTTCCGAATATCTTTTTCATATATGTGTTGTCTACTTCGCTTACTCCTAGACCTATTACTTTTATTCCTTTTTGTCTTGTTTTTTTTGCTTCTTTTCTTGCGTCTTCTATTGGGCCTTTTGATTCTAGTCCTATGTTTGCTTTTCCGTCTGTGACTACTATCATTGTTTTTTCTCTTGCTGGTTCTTTATCTATTAGTTCTCTTACATCATTTATTCCGTGCGCAGTTGGTGTTTTACCACTGGTTTTGATGTTATCTAGTATGTCCCAGTTAAAGTTTTCTCCTGGAGCCGTAATTAGGGGTGTTATTATTCCGTTTGTAACTATTGTTGGAGTTGTGGGTGCACTTATTTTTTTAAATCCGGAGGCTACTATTTTATCTCCGATAACTTCTGTTGCTTTTACTATTGATGTTATTCCTATTTTAGCTTCTAGTTCATTCATACTTCCTGATAGATCTAACGCTATACCTATTGCTCTATCCCCTATCTCTGCTCTTTGTCTTTTTAGGTAGAGTTTATCTTCACCGTAATCTCCAGATAGGTGTCTAACTGTTGCATCTAGGTTTAGTTTTTTCCCTTCTCTTGCTTGTACGTCTATGTCTCTTGTTTTAAATTCTCTAAATGCTTCTTCAATTTCTTTATCAAGCCCTCTTTTTTCCATTTCATCTTTTATTTTTTCTTTTCCAAAATGGGTTGATTCAGATCTTTCGTCTCGTCTCTTTTTTCTTCTCTCTATATTCTGTTTTTTTTCTTTTTCTTTTCTTTCTATTTGCTCATAGCGGCCCTCGAAAAATTCCCTGTCTATCTGTTCTTCCTCTTCTACTCCATACCATTCTTTACTTCCTTGTTCGTTCATCTCTTCCATCTCTGAAAGTTCTCCTTCAAGTAGTTCACCTTCTAGTCCTTTAGATCCTAATGGATCTTCTAGATCTGGCATTTCAGCTTCAACTCCTTCTGAATTATTACCAGCTCCCTTTTGTGCTTCCGTTTCTAGGTCTTCTTCAAATTCAAAATCTTGCTCTGAAAGTTCTTTTTCTATATCCGCTTCCCCGGGATTATCTGGTATATCTCCTTTAGGTGGGGTTCCATCTCCTTTGTCATTCCAGTCTATATCTTCTTGGTCAAGTTGTTCAGGATCCGTCTGTTGTTGGTTATCCTTATTATTTTCTCCATTTTTTTGGTTTTGTGTCTGTTCTTGGTCTATACTAGGTATATCATGGTCTAATGGATTCTCCCATTCGTTTAGAAGATTATCTTCGTCTACTATTTTGGAATGTTTTTCGAATAAATCATAGACATCAGATATTATTTTTAATCTGTTTTTCGGATTTCTTTCTTTTCTTGCTTTTTTAAGTAATGGTCTAATCGTAGATAGGAAGCTACGAACTTCTTCGTCTGCCTGTTCTATCCCTTTCGCGTACCCAGCATATGATATTTGTGCTAGTCCTTCTAGAAGCGCATTATTCCTTTCCAGTTCATCTATTTTAGGTCTTTTTTGGTTATTTTCCATCATACTATCAACAACAAATGATCTAGCTACTCTTAATCCTGGAAAACGTGAAAGTCTACTATGGTCTATATAACAGTTTTCTATTATTTTTGTTATTGTTACAGCAGCCTGAGGTAGATTTTTTTGTTTTGCAAATTCATGTTTTTTTGAATAGTTTTCTCCTTCTCTTATATGCTCCACTTCATATGATAGTGAATCAACTATAGCCATAAGTTCTTCTGGCTTTTCTAGTTCTTTACCTAGATATTCTTCCATGTTTGTTGATATTGTTACTTTTTTGTCATCTACTGTTTCTGTTTCGTTTGTAAGTTCTACCTCCATTCTGTCTCCTTCATTATATACTAAAGACAGTTCTTCCAGGAGTTCTTTTAATGAATCTGTTTTACGCATTTTTTAAAGAAATATATTTTTTATTCTTCAGTTAGCCATTCTTCAAATTCTTTTTCCTCTGTAGGTGCTCCATTAAGATAAGATTTAATGGCTTCTTTAACTACTTCTTCGGCATTTCCCTCATAGAATGGTTTAACTACTGAGCTTGTAGAAGCTGTTACAACAGAGTTTTCTATCCCTTTTTTAGAAAAAGAACGAGCTGTTTTAGCCCATTCTATTAAAGATCCTGTAGATATCCCCTGTTCTACAGGACTTTCTATATCTTCAGCTAGTTTACGTACATCGTTTGCCGTTCTAACCATTAATACAGATAATTTTTCAGGTATATCTGCTCTATTGATCAATAATTCTACTTCTTTTTCTGGGTCGTTTTCACCCAGATATGTTGTATTCCATCTGTTACCTAATCTTCTCTTTTCTGCTTCATCAAGTTCTTCTGTAAAATGTCCACGCCCCTCGTTCATGGTTGCGAAACTAATCAAATCTAAACTTTTTCCCTCTATTACTTCCCCACCTCTTGCATCAAGTTCAACTCTGCATCTATGATCAAGAGCACTATATAATACCGATTTAGCCTCTGGTCTAGCTCTGTTTACCTCATCTAGTAATAATACTGTAGGTCTTTGTTGAGAACATAATAATGCCTTAGTTAAAGGACCATCCTGCCATACAGTTTCACCTCTAACAATTATAGGCCTACCTAATAATGAAGATTCATCCAATGACCATTTACACTGTATTACAAACATTGGCATGTTGTATTTTTGGGCTATATACATTGCTAGATGAGTTTTGCCACTACCTGACGGTCCTCCTAAGAGAAATCTAGGAAGTTTTCCTGTTTTTTCCCTAGTTTCGACTAGGGCTTCTATTTCTTTTAGTTCATTCTGTGTTGAATAAAATTCTGGAATATCCTCAGGGATATATACTTGCCAATCATAATCCCTATGAGTTTTCATTTCTATTTTTTCGTTGCCTTCAGAAGATTTAATTTTTCCCTCTCCAGCCAAGTTAGGCATTCCTTCAGTCATTCAATTTTTTTTGTAATATTTATTTATTTTTTAATTTTTATTTATTCAATACTCTATTTTTTGCTATTGTATTTTTGATTATGAAACAAATAGCCATAAAGCTTTCGACGGGTATTCCTTTTATGTATATGGAATTAACACTAATATTTAGTTTTTAACAAACATATATTTTTACCCCAAATATTTAATATAATAACTATTTACCTTAATGATATGGATAAAGAAGCAGAACAAAAGAAAAATATAGCGTTAGAATATCTTCGACGTCTAGACCAGGGAAAAGATTTCTTTGATTTATTTTCAGATGATGCAGAAGTATGGGCACCATACGATACACCTGATGGAAAACGTAGTAAAGCTGTAGGAAAAGAAGAATACAAAGAGTTATTTGCTACTTTAGCTGAAATGGTAGAAGAAATCGAACATAATCATGCGTATTTCAATACAACAGTAGATGGCGATAAGGTAATAATAGAAGGTACTAGTAAAGGTAAATTAGCTTCGGATAAATGGGCTGAAAGATGGGAAGAAAGCAGGTTTGTAGATATATTTGAGATTAGAAATAATGAAATAAAGAGATTATACATATATTTGGATCCAGACTACAGCTCATATTAACTAAACAAATATATTTTCTAGTTATATCTTTTTTATATTTTTAGACCTGTTATACTTCAAAATAATTCTATATATTTTTTTATAATATTAAGATGATCTATTCTATATTATAGTTTTTATGACAGAGTTAGGGATAGATTTTTAAATTAGATTTTAATTTGTTAAAAGAAAATTAATTATTTAGTAAGATTTAAAAAATTTTTATTTATAACTAGCTAGTTGGTTCGAATTTAGGTAAGGCGAGGTCATCATTTATGTCTTCGAAGGTAACTTCTACAGACATTCCTATTTCTACATCTTCTGGATCTATAGATACTATGTTTGTTAAAACTCTTGCTCCTTCTTTTAGATCAACAGATGCTACAGTATATGGAACATCATCTTCGAATCCCTCTGGTGCATTTTCAGTTATTGTGTATGAATATATTTCTCCTTCACCACTTACTTCTTTCCATTCCAGGTCATAGTTCATACAGTTTATACATACTCCTCGTGGATAGTATGTATATGTGTCACATTCGTTACAATATTGTAGCACCAACTTATGCTCGTTTGTTGCCTCCCAAAATTCTTCGGTTAGACTTGTAGGTTCAGGTATTGGTTTTTCAGACATTTTTATACCTCTAGTATAGATGTTATATTAGAATGCCAATTTCTTGCCATAAGGACTACTCCTATCCCAGTTATTAAAGCGTTTTCTACATTGTCTACTTGTCTTTTTCCTGCTTCCCCTCTAAGTTGTCGTAGGCTTTCAACTAGGTTTATCATACCACTAGACAGTCCTGGTTGTCCTGTAGATAGTTGTCCACCCCCTGTATTTAAAGGTAGGTCTCCGTTTATTGAGAAATCTGTTTCATCGATATATTCTGCTAGGTTTTCCCTTGTGGTGAAACCGTTATCGGCTAGTTGTAGTGCTACTGCTGATGTAAAGTCGTCATAGGGTTGGAATGAATCTATATCTTCAGGAGTTAATCCTGCCTCATTATATGCTTGTTTTGATGTTTTTTGAAAACCAGATTTTGTTACATCTGGTGTTGGATCGGATCCATTATGGTTGTGGTATTCTCCTGATCCTGAAAGATAAACAGGTGTGTCTGTTATGGTTTCAGCGTTTTCACCTGTTGTAACTATTACAGCTGCTCCACCATCGCAGAACATTACACTATCAAGTAGTTTTACAGGATCTGAAACCATTGTGCTGTTTAGATAATCATCCATTTCCATGTCATCTGTCAATAGGGCTTTTGAGTTCATTTGGGCGTGTTTTCTTTGTGTCATTGCTAATTTCCCAAGGTGTTCATCAGTTATTCCAAGTTCTTCATCTATCTTATTTTGGAATAGTCCAAAAAGACCTGGTGGACCTTGAGGACCATACGGTTCTTCAAATTGATTTCTGTATCCTTTATATTCTGTGTTCCATTGTGTAGTTGGTGCGTCAGCACCCAATACCATAACTGTTTCAGCTCGTCCTGATTTTATAGCTTCTGCAGCTCTAAGTACTCCTCCTAGAGCTGAAGCCCCACCTATATCTATCTGTGTAAGCCATTCTGGAGATAATGCTATTGATTCATTAACTCTTGGAGACCAGAACGGTTCATTTGCTCCTGAGAATGAACAGAGTACTGCTAGTCCATCAATATCCTCTTTTTCTATTCCTGTTTCCTCTACGACCCCTGAAGCAGCTTCTCCTGCTATTTCATATACATCTCTCCCACTTCTCCTCTCTAGTTCGGTTTCATAATAACCAGCTATTGCTATTTCTTCATCTGCCATTTTGTCTCTCTATATTATTTTTCCCTGTTATTGAGAGTTCGGAAATCTTTCTATTTTTATTTTTTTTTCTGATTTTGTACATCTTATTTACCTTTAAAGTCAGGTTCTCTGTCTTCTCTAAATGCTGAAAGTCCTTCTTCTCTATCTTCAGTGAAATATTGTAGGAAGCTTAGGTCATCTTCATATTCTAGTGCTTTCTCTATGCTTATGTCTTCTCCCCTATCTATTGCAAGTTTCGATGACATTACGCTTATTGGTGCATTATTTGCTATTTGCTCTGCTAGTGATGTAGCTTCATCTATTAGTTCATCTGTGGCTACAAGCTTGTTTATTAGTCCATATTCACTCATTTCTTCTGCACTATATCGGTTTCCTGTGAATATCATTTCTTTTGCCTTTCTTTTCGGTATAGATCTTGGTAATCTCTGGGTACCTCCTGCACCGGGGACTCCACCTAGACCTGCTTCAGGAAATCCGAACTGCGCATCTTCAGATGCTACTATTAAGTCACATGCAAGTGCTAGTTCAAATCCTCCTCCTAGTGCGTATCCGTTGACTGCTGCTATTGTTGGTGTAAGTGTTTTTTCTACTTCTCTATCTATCTGGTATACTTCAAGTGTTCTTTTTCTCCTTCGCTGGAATTCAAATTCTTCTTCCATTAATTCTTCGAATTCTCCTACATCTATTCCTGCTGAGAACCCTTTTCCTTCTCCAGTGAATATCAATGCCCTAAGGTCATAGTCCTTGTTTACTTCATTTATAACATCTAAAACTTCCTGGGCTGTAGTGTTTCGAATTGTGTTAGCCTTATCTGGTCTATCTATGGTAATTATTCCTATATCCCCACGTTCCTCAAATTGTATATCTTCGTAATCTGCCATAACTAATATTTTGTCCGAATTCTAACCTTTAAGTCTTTAAGTTTCTATTCTTATAACTATAAAATAAAATATTCTATAAAATATCTTAAAGTTTTATATTAGATTTTCTAATAATATATAGTATAATAAAAAATATACAATAAATTTATATTGTATATTTAAAAATTATAAATATTTAGAACTAAATATCTTATTTTTTATACAAATCCAACTCTTTGAGCGAAATCTACATATCCTTTTTCGGCCAATGTTTCTTCATCTGCGTATGGCTCTAATGTAATGTCTTCGTTGCTAACCATTTCTTCATATATGTCTAGTAGTTCTTCTTCTGAGTCGGCTTTCTCAAATTCATCAACAACATTTTCATCATTATAATGAAGTTTAAAGTCTGCTGGAAGATCATCTGGTGCTTCACCTACTTTCGCATCCCAATCCCCAAGATCTTCTCTCATAAATGTAACAGTATCTAGATCCCCATGCACATCTCTATGTTGGTCTACCTCAAAACATGCATCTGGACCCCATTGATCTAAAATTCCAGCTCCAGGACCCGCTCCCCAAACATCTACAATTCTTTCAATTAATTCTTCCTCGTCTGATACAGGAGACATAACACTTAAGTTTTTACAATCAGTTCAATATAAGAGTTTTGTTATAAAGAATAATAAAATATTTAATTATTTTACCAAATTAGTGACATCCTCCCCAACCTAAAGGACAGTGGTTTCCTTTCACATCCACTCAACTTAGAGAGATAGATTCCACAGAGGTCTTGGTTTCCGATTACTGCTCACGTACAAATCCAAAAAACTGGTCTATATAAACATATACCTTCTAAATAAAAGTTTCTTAATCAAGAAAAAAGAATAAAAATTAATTGGAAAATCAATTTTCTGTAACTTTAAAATTAAGATAAGGGAGAAGTAATTATTTATTATGGATTTTGAGCTTTCGAGTGAGCAAAGACAAACTAAAGAGATGATATCAGAGTTTGTTGATAATGAAATTGCTTCAAAGGCTAAAGAGATAGATGAAAAAGACATGTTTCCTACTGAATTAATTAGAAAAATGGGAGATCTGGGTTTGATGGGTATGCCATTTCCTGAAAAATATAATGGATCTGGGCTAGATTATCATTCATATATAATTGGGGTAGAAGAGATAAGTCGAGGTAGTGGAGGTGTAGGAACTATAGTAGCAGCTCATACTAGTCTTGCATCCAATATGGTTTTTAGATATGGAGATGAAAAACAAAAAAAGAAGTATTTAACATCATTAAGTACTGGAGAAGAGATAGGTGCTTTTGCTCTATCAGAGGAAGGTGCTGGAAGTGATGTATTATCTATGGGTACAACAGCAAAAAAGGATGGAAACGAATATATTATAAATGGAGATAAATTATGGATTTCAAATGGAAATATAGCAGACACAATAATAGTATTTGCAAAGACAGATCCCGAAAAAAATAAAAAGGGTATATCATCTTTTATAATAAGACCAGAAAAAGATAATGGGTTTAAAATAGAAGGAACAGAAGACAAATTGGGGGATAGAGGGTGTCCAACAGCTGAACTAACATTCAAAAATGTAAAGATACCTGAAAAAAGAAGATTAGGAAAGGAAGGAGATGGGTTTATTCAAGCCCTAGAAACACTTAATACTGGACGAATAAGTATAGCAGCACGTAGTATAGGGATAGCAAAAGCAGCCCTACAAGACTCTATTAAATATGCTAAACAAAGAGAACAATTCGATAGACCTATATCAAAGTTTCAAGCTATACAACATAAATTAGCGGACATGGATACAAAACTACAGGCAGCAAAGGCATTAACTCATAAAGCAGCAGATAAAAAAATAAATGGTGAAGGATTTAGGAAAGAATCGGCACAAGCTAAACTATATGCAAGTGAGATATCTCGGGAAGTCTCAAACCAAGCTATACAGATTCATGGAGGATATGGTTATGTTAAAGGTTTTAATGTAGAACGTTATTTTAGAGATTCAAAAATAAATGAAATTTATGAGGGGACAAGTGAAATAATGAGAAACACAATAGCAAAAAAAATATTAGAGTAAACAAAGGAAATTAATTTTAATTTGTATAATTTATTAGTTTTTTAGAAAATAATTTTGTAGTTATAAAACAGAAATTTTTTCTTTTAGCATTGACTTTAGATGTTTTTTTGATTGTTCTAGTTGAAGATTGAGGGCAGTGGTTTTAGTTAATTCCTCAACTAGATTAATACCTGACTCCGTGTTTGTGGTAATCCCTGTTATAAGATCAATGTCAGTTTTTATAAGAGATTTAAACCCCAAAATTGCGTATGGATCAGAAGCTGTAATTACAGAAAAAACGACGTTATCTTTTAATTCTTCGATTGCTATTTCTCCATTATAAGGTTCAATTGGGGATGCTCCCAGCTCTACAACTAATATATCAGCTGAAGTCGGATCTATTTTAGATAATAAGTTACGTATACCTGGACGGTATTTATCTGGAGGTAATACTGTAGTTGGAAATCCAGCATCTACAAAATCAAAGACATTTTTTGCACCTGCATCTTTCATGCTGAGAGCATCTTGATATCTCCCAGATCCTGTTAATTTACAAGCAATTGTATCTAAACCAAGTTCTGAAAGTGTTTGTACAATAACCCTTCCAGACATAGTCTTACCAGAGGACATAGAAGTACCTAGTATTTGTATAACAGGCAGGTCAAATGTAGTATCTTGTGTTTCTGTAACGTAATCTTCCATATTACGTTTTGAATTTTCTATATGGACATGACCTTGGTATTTTAAAGGTATAGGAGAAGGCTTAAACGGTGATTTAGATGTTGAAAGCCCCATAACGCCACCTTCTCCAATCACCTCCATCTTACCATCCTCGCTGTCTATATTTTTCCAATCTCCGACTATACCTCTAGTGGCTCTACGTATGCCAAAAGCACCGATTATATATTCTCCTTCAAGTGGCTCAATAGTTCTACCAGTTGGGGATTCAATTCTTGATTTTGGTGAGGGTCTAGAAGATACTTTTCCTATAACATAGTCACCTGTTTCCCATCTAGATTTCGGAATTGCCTCTATTTTAAAAGATTGTTTTTTTAGATCTGAAATACGGCAAAGAGAACTATATAGAATATTATTCATACTCCATATTTTTATTTCTTTTTTATATTATTAGGGGGTATTATTCGCTTATAAGGATCATAGATAATAGAGATGTCCTTTCAATTACTTTATCAATTATTATGTATTCATACGATTCATGTGCACCACCTCCTACCGCACCCAGACCATCAACTGTAGCCGTATGTTGACTTGTTATATTACCATCGGATCCTCCACCCGATCTTGTTTGTTCTAGGTCAAGTTCAAGTTTTTTTCCTATTTGTTTTATTTTTTTCCATAATTTTTTATTTTGGAGGGTTTTTTCCATTGGAGGTCTTCTAAATCCTCCTTTAATTGACAATTTTGTATTTTTTTGTTCTGGTTCTAGTTTCCTTATGGTTTTATCTAATCTGTTAGCTTGTTCATTATTACGAACTCTTATATCAACTTCTGCTCTGCTATTAGAGGCTATAACATTAGGGCGTGTTCCCCCTTCAATTACACCTACATTGACTGTAATACCCTCTTCAGGATTATTTAGAGAATTTAAATTTTGTATTATATTTGTTAATTCAGTTATTGCGCTAGATCCCTTTTCAGGTGATAAGCCAGCATGTGATGATTTACCTTCTATTTTTATTTCATAATGGCCGATTCCCTTTCTTGCTGTTTTTATTTTTCCGTTTTGGCCTTCTGCAGGCTCTAAAATAAATGCTCTTTCAGCTTTTTTTGAAAGACGTTTGATATGTTCAGATGATTCGATACTACCTATCTCTTCATCTGAGTTAATGAGAACTATAGGGTTTAACTTTGGTATCTTTTGTATTTCTTTTATCATCTCTAAAGCTACTATAAGTTGCGCTATTCCACATTTCATATCGAAGATACCAGGACCCTCTGCACGATTGTTTTCCTTATCTATTATAAAGGGTTGGTTGTCAAGTGTTCCCTCAGGATGTACTGTATCAACATGACCTAAGAAAAGTTGATTTCCTTTATCTCTATAACAGTTCGTTGGGATAGCATAAAGGGAGCCAGCTGTTTTTTCACCTTCAAAGTGATGGGTTTCAAATCCGAGATTGTTAAATTCTTTATCTAGTAAATCGAAAATCAGAGAAAATTTTTCTTCATTATTAGATGGAGTTTCTATTTCCACCAAAGATCTGCAAAGATCCAGTATCCGCTGTCTTTTTGATTTAGCTTTTTGTTTTATAGTTTTAGAAACGGATTTATCTGCTATCTCCATTTTTATTTTTTAAAGTCTTTCGGGAAAGGAAACGCATTTGAACTATCAACTTTTGAGTATCTACCTGGATGAAGATAAGCTAGAATTGGATTATTAAAGATAAGTTCAGCATCGTCTTTGTCTGGAGTTCTAATAGCATTTTTATCAATATATTTACCAGTAATTTCACCGATTATGAAATTATTTTCACCTAGTTCATTAAAAATTTTCTTTAATTCACACTCTAAATATATATATGAATTTTTTATAAATTCCGCATCAATTTTAGGAGATTCTATTGTTTCAAGTTGACTAAGGTCTGGTTTATGGCCTTTCTGATCTCTGGGTTCAGCGCTTAAACTAATTGAAACAATTTCATCAGGGTGAGGATAGCTTACAGTAAATTCTTCAGTTCTTTTTACATTCTTTGTTGTATGGTGTTCTGATGAACACGCAAACCCGAAATAACCACTCCAACCAACAGGAGTAACCATATGTTTTGGAGCTAGATTGTATACTCCATCTTCTTCCAACGTACCTATTACAACTAATGAATAAGCAGCAAATACTTTTTCAAAAGGAGAACCATCTTCTAAACTAATAATTTCTTCTCCAAAAGAATCATTATCCATATAATTATCTTATGTTAAATAATAGAAAGTATCATCAATAAAAAATTAACTATTATAACATATTTCATATATTATAGTTAAATACCGTATATATAGCTATATTAGATTAAAAAAATAAAAGAACCAAATATATTTTATTAGTTAAATTTATTTATAACAGGTATCCCTATAGTTTTATAATCATCCATCTCTTTTAGTGTATCCGACACCTGATCCAGAGCTATTTTTTCATTAACTAGTTTTGTAGGATCTAGTTTACCGTTATCTATCATATTTAGTAGTTCAGGATATCTTGAGGGTTGGAGACCGAGGGATCCATAGAATTCTAGTTCTGTAGCAACAAATAAGTCAGAGGGTATAGATAGTTTCCCTTCATTTTCTTTACTTGTATACCCTACCTGTACATGTCTCCCTCCTTTATCTAAAGACATAATGGAGTTTTGTAGTGTTTCTTGTTTAGCTACTGAATCAAGGGATACATCTGCGCCTCCATTTGTTATATCTTTTACTTTTTTTACTGGATCCTCAACTTCACGAGCGTTTACTGTATCGATAGCTCCAAGTTTCTCACCCTTTTTGAGTTTTTCCTCAGTTCTAGATACACCTACTACATTAGCTCCTAATGCATTTGCTATATGTACTGCGGACAAACCAATACCTCCAAGTCCATATATGACCACCCATTCACCGCCACTGACATCTGCTTGGTGGGCTAGTGCGTGGTAGGAAGTCATATATCTACATCCAAGTCCTGCAGAAGTCTCAGGATCTATATTGTTAGATAAAGGGACTGCGTTTATGTCTGCATTTGGAATATATATTTCTTCTGCAAAGGCTCCTGGTACTTCCTCCATAAACCCTGGATATAGGGCGTTTCTACATAGGTTTTCTCTTCCATTTCTACATAGATCACAGTTCCCACATGCGAAATTAAAAGGAATAGCTATATGGTCACCTTCACTAACATTTTCTACATCTTCACCAGTTTCAATTACTGTTCCACAAGGTTCATGTCCAAGTATTTGAGGAGTTTCAGGTAGAAAACCAAGCCAATACCAATCTTTATTCCAAGCATGCCAATCACTTCTACATACACCACAACTATCCACTTTTGCAACAATTCCGTTAGAATCAGTTTGGGGATTCTCCACTTCTTTTATCTCAAGAGGTTCTCTATATTCCTCCATTACAGCAGCCCGCATATAACATTATATAGTCTAAAGACAGAAATAGTTTCTATTTTATGTAATTAATCAAAATTTTTTGATGTAGATAGTATATATTATATTTTTTATATATAATGTTGTATTTTATAGTATATAGCTATGTTTTATGTCAAATAAAAATATTAGAGTTGGAGTGTCCATATCTCTAGATGGTGAATTCAGTCTTCAGGGAAAAAACTCTATAAAAGGAATTAAAAAATGGAGAGACTGGGTTAATAAAAATGGAGGTGTTGAGGTAAACGGAGAAAAACATCCAATCGATTTGATTGTATATAATGATGAAAGTAAGGAAGAAAAAACTAAAAGATATACAGAGAAACTAATAGATCAAGACAATGTAGATATATTATTAGGGCCTTATTCAAGTAGTTTAACGTTGACTGCATCTAAAATAGCAGAGAAAAAAAACACAGTTATCTGGAACCATGGTGGAGCTTCAGATAAAATATATAATAAAGGATATGAATGGATTATAGGTGTTCTTTCACCTTCGAGTAGCTATTTTAAAGGATTTCTAGATATGATAAAATCTCTTGAAATATCTCCATCTACTATTGGTATTTTATCAAAAGATACAGGGACTTTTTCACCTATGGTAGCAAGAGGTATTAAAGAACATTCGAAAACTATAGGATTTAATATTAAAGAAAAAAAATGGACACCTCCATTAGAAAATCCCAATAAAATAGTTGAATTAATCATAGAATCTAGTGATATAATTATCGGTATAGGGTCATTTAAAGAAGATATAAAATTAGCTAAAACCATAGTTGATATGGGAAAAATAAAAGTTAAAGCAATAGCATTAGTTGCAGCTGGAGTTGATGAATTCAATAAAAAAATAGGTACGAAAGGGGATGGATTTTTTGGCCCAAGTCAGTGGGAATATATAGAAAACTTAAACCCTGATTTTGGACCCACACCGAAAAAAATAAAATCAATCTTTAGGGCAAGTTTACCTATAGATTATACCACAGCTCAAGGATTTGCTACAGGCCTAATAATACAAAACTGTCTAGAAAAACTGGATATATCTCCAAATAAAAAAAAGAATATACAATATAGGTTAAGAGATAAAGCAAGAAAGCTAAACACGACTACATTCTATGGAAAATTTAAAATAGATCCAAAAACAGGAAAACAAATAGGTCACTCACCATTTACAGTACAATGGAAAAAAAATAAAAAACATACTGTATGGCCTAAAAGATTTCAAACAAAAAAACCAGAATATCCATTCATATATAATAATTAACTTTTATTCTAAGTTCATTAGTTTCAAGAATATGAAGATATACTAAGGTTAATGGGCTACTATATATCTAATCTAGGAATAAAAAAGATAAAAGCACTGTTTCAAGTAACACGCCCTCTTAATGCTTTTTCCGCCGGAATTGCTACCTTTATAGGGGGCATGATAGGGGGTTTAGAGTTTGAAATAATAATAGCAGTTATAGCTACAATACTTGGTACAGGAGCAGGTAATTCAGTAAATGATTTTTTTGACGCCTCTATAGACGCTATAAACAATCCTGAACGCCCTATCCCCAGTGGAAGATTATCTAAAAGACAGGTTGCATTTTTTTCAATGATTCTCTTCTCTCTTGCTGTTTTTATAACTTTATTTCTATCTATGTTAGCTATAATAATAGGTATAGTTAACCTAGTACTTTTAATTATTTATTCATCTCATCTAAAAGGTGTTCCATTAATAGGGAATTTAGCTGTCGGATATCTAACTGGTAGTACTTTTCTATTTGGAGGAGTTTCAGTTGGAGGTGGAGAAAAAACACTTATATTGTTTTTATTAGCTGCACTAGTTACTGTATCTAGAGAAATAATAAAAGACATAGAAGACATTGAAGGGGATAAAAAACAAGGAACAAATACACTACCACAAATTATAGGAGAAAAAAAATCTCTATACATATCATCATTTTTTATGATATGTGGTATAATATTAAGCCCAATACCGATAGCTATAGGGTTCAACCTATTATATCTAGGTTTTATAATACCAACTAACATCCTAGGTGTTATATCATTATTTTATGCAATAAATTCACCATCAAAATCTCAAAAACTTCTAAAAATAGCTATGATAATAGCTATAATAGGATTTCTAGTCGGATCAATTTGACCCATACTTATTAGATATTTTTATTTTCAATATATCATCTTAATTATTTAAGAAATATATACACAAATCTATACCTGCCCCTCTCTTATCTACAAATAATTTAGTCTTTATTTTATTTATCTTTTAGCTGGTCTTATACCTGTAAGTCTTTTTAGATAAGAAATATAAATAAGAATGCATGGAGAAATATACAGTAGAATTTGATACAGGAGAGGAAATAGAAGTAGAAGAAAATCAGACAATTTTAGATGCATGTATAGAACAAGGAATAAGCCATGAATGTTCCTGTCGAGTTGGTATGTGTCTTTCATGTATTGGTAAGATAGTAGAAGGGGAAGTTAGACAGCCAGGAGCTAGAGGATTAAATAATAAGGATAGAAATGAATACGTTCTTACTTGTATGGCTCGCCCTAAATCTGATCTAGTTATAGAGAAAGGGGAATATCCCATGGTATAGATTGTTAAACTGAATTAATATATCTTTTATCTGGTGTATACAGTCTAAATTTAGGAGGTTTGATGCTGGAGTAGTATTTTGTTTTTATTTGTTTTAGTTATATTTGATAGTCTTCTTCTTTTATTTGGGTATAATTTTTGAAGTTGTATTGAATTTTTAATAAGAAATATCTAAAAACTAGACTTGAAATACCAAGTCCTGATAATATTTTTTTATGTCCCTTTGACTTTTGATAGGTTGTTAATCGAGTTAGTAATGAATCCCATTCTTGGGGTGATAGGTCTCCTACTAGTTTTGAGGCTCTTAGGTTCCTTGCTATTTCTTCCCCTGCAGCTTTTTTCCAAGTCTTATTGTATTGATGTAGTTTTTCTTTAGAGATTAATCTTCCAGCTGTTTTTCCTGTACATAATGCAAGATGATATCCCCCTTCATGGAATGAAGACGTTGAACCCATAGCTCCACCTACAACTGCTATATTTGCTTTTATTGGTGAGTCTATTGGTTTTGTAGAAGATATTAGGTATCCTTCAGATCCGTTTGTTTTTCCTTTATTTTTTACGAGAGGGAAATCCTGTTCTATATCATATTTATCTCCATATAATTTTTCTAGTAAACGGTTTATTAGGGAGGATCCTGAAGGAAGTGTGTTTTCATCTTTTTTAACAAGTTCATATTCTTGTTTTGAATCAATTTTTGTACCTACAGGTGCAGTAAGTCCTATTTTGGCTATTCCATTTTTACTTGGGAAACACCAAAGATATGCTGTTTCACCTGGGATGAATCCCCACCAAAATTTTATTGCGTTAGAATCGTATTCCTTTTCTGGAAACCTGCGATATTCTTGATAAGCTATATGGTTAGCATTTTTAGGTCTTAGATTTGAAACTTTGTCAGGGTTTATAAACTGTTTTAGTACATCTAATGTAATATTACGTTGAGGTCCATCGGCTAATATTAAAAATTTTGACGTTATTTCATCTCCATTTTCTGTCTCTATATAGTGTTTAAAGCTAGAATTAGAAGTAGAAGTTTCTACGTTTCTTACTTCATTTATTCGATAATCTACTCCTTGGTTTTTAGCTTTTTCAACTAGAATGTTATCCATTTTTACTCTATTAAAAGTGAAACCGAAGCTGTCATACCATGAATTCATTCCAGTGTCATCTAGTGTATATTTTGCGTTTGGTGAGAGGAATTCAGCCTTGTCAACTTTCTGTACGTCAGGAAAATAAAAATTTTCTTCATCTATATCAGCTATTTCAAGCCAATAATCTAAAAACCCTGCAGCATCTGTGGAATCAGGGCCTAGAGAGGTTCTATCTTCTCTTTCAACACCTCTTTCAAGTACAACTACATCAAGAGAGGTATTTGAAGCCGCTTCTCTAGCTGCAGACGATCCCCCAGGCCCCCCTCCAATAATAGCTATATCAAACTTCTCAGCTTGCTCGGTCATCTATCTATATTTAGGTTCAGCTCCAGATATATTATATACTTCTTGTATTATTGAATCTCTTTGTTTTTTCCATTCAGTAAAGTCTTCTGGCCTATCAGGATAGTTATCATATTGTTCTTTTAGTTTAGAGGCTCTTTTATTAACTCTGTAAAACTCTAAAAGCATTCCCCAATGTCCGAAACTCTTTATTAATGTTTCTATGGCTAAAGTTAGAGGCATAGAAGTTGTTCCACCCCCAAGGGTATCTAGTATTTTTTCTCCAGGCAAGGCTGTTACAACATCAGATATTTCATTTATGTTATGTGCAGTACCTACAATGTTATATAGGTCTAGTGCAGCGTGTTTTTTACCAAAACCGGACATAACTTTTTTATTATAATTCCATAGTGCTTTTTCACTTGTATCTCCATTGGATATAGCATCTACAGCTGTTTTTCCAGCCCAATATCCTGCCTTTGCAGCTCCACCAATTCCTCCACCTGTTGTGGGATTAACATGGCCCGCAGCGTCTCCTGCAGCCATAAATCCACTAGCTACAGCAGAGTCATAAGGCCGTCTTGTTGGTAAAGCAGCTCCTAAAGAATTTATGTGTTTATATCCTTGGAATTCTTCTCTTTGATCTAGGTCTTCTTTAAGTACATCTTTCATATTCATTGGTTCTTCACACATTTGGAATCCAAGTCCCGCATTTATGACTGTAGGAGACCGTGGGAAATACCAGAGATATCCTAGTTCTCTAGTAGGCTTAAACACTAACGCATCTCCCCATTCGACAGGTTCTTCTACCTCAACTATTTCTCTATAAGCTGAACAATATTGTTTATAGTTTACACTATTCTCAAAGTTTGATTTACTAAAATCGGTTTTTTCTTGAACTATAGATAAAGATCCAGAACAATCTATAACAATTTCAGACTCTATTTTTTTTCCTTCAGCAATTTTAACTCCATCTACTGATCCATTATCCTGTATCGTATCTTTTACCTGTGAATTATATCTAACATCTACTCCGTTTCTTTCTGTTTCTTCTAATAGAACTTCACCATATCTTTTTCTATCCAACATAGCTCCACTTTTAGGTAGATTAACTTCCAGCCTTGTTTCCTCATTTTCAAAAATCCCTCTTTTTATTTCATTGGTGAAAGATTCTTCCCGGAGATAATCCCTGTCTATGACATCAGGAAAATTTCCAGCACCTTTGATAGCGTCACCACAGGCTATATTACCGCCTTCTTCTCTGGTTTTTCTCTCTAATAAAACTGTATCAAGTCCTTCACGGGCTGTTGTAGATGCCGCGAAACATCCTGCTGTACCTCCACCAACTACAACTATATCGTAGGAACTCACGCGAACTCGTAGACTCTCTCTCCCATACTACCATGTCCCGCAAAGACAAACTCATCATTGGGTTCTGTTAGAGATTCTACATCCGCTTCTTCAGAATAATTATGGACCTTACGTACTTCCTTATATTCATCAAAATCAAGGTCGTATCTGTTATCTAGCATTTCCTCTATATTCAGTTCTTCCATTTCATTTTTCCATTTTTTACATATTCTTTCTGAATGAATCTCTGCTTGTGCCCCACTTCCATAGGATCCTACCAATAAGCTTTTATCCTCCATTTCTTTACCATTTTTTTGAGCTTCTAGAAGTGCACTGACTCTCGCTATATGTACAGATCCTGTATACCAGTTACCTGTCAGAGCTGCAAGCTGAATAGTAGGTTCTACAACTTGCTCATACCAGTCTCTAAAGATTTCAGTTTCTCCTAGATTATTTGTATATTCTTCAAGTTCCTCCTCAAATTGTTTATAATTTTCATAGTCATCTTCTCTAGGGATTTTTCCTATCTGCCCTGCAAGTTCTTCTTCTATTTCAGTGTCTTTAATTGTATGTCTGAACCCCAAAACTGCAGCTTTCCTTGACATTTTTGGGAAAGGTGTATGAAATGTAGCTCTGGCAAAACCGTCTTTTGTGACCCTACCAGCTTTTCTTTCATAATCTTCTAGAGCCTCCCTCATTCTATCAAGATATACCTCGATTGATCTTTTACCATCTACACTTGGGAAATAACTATAAGGCTTTAAGAAATCTGTTTCATCAGCAGCTCCATACCCTTGTTCTTTTTCTATTTCAACCACATTAGGATCTTTTGATATTAAAAGAGCTACTGCACCTGCTCCCTGTGTAGGTTCTCCTGGGTCCCCACGTTCATATAGGGCTACATCACTTGATATTACAAGTGCTTTTTTCCCGTTGTTCACCCCAGCTCGTATCCAATTACATGCATCTTCTATAGCCTGTGTAGCTGATATACATGCAAACTTTCTTTCTCCTTGGTTTGCGTTTTTAAATCTACCTCTACCATATACTTTTTCTAAACACCCAGTAATATAGGTAGAGACAGGTTTTGAATTATCAAACGAAGTTTCAGTAGCTACATCTATTCTACTTATATCTTCCGGTTCTAGATCTTTACGTTTCATAAGTCGTAGGGCAGCGTTTGCCCCCATTGTGACTATGTCTTCATGAGCATCTGGTAGAGAACTTTCTTTCACTCCTAATCCTTTTGTGTATTTTTCAGGATCCTCACCTCTTTCCGGCGCTAACGTTCCAGGTAGATCTAATTTAAGTTTTCCACTCCATACTTCTATTCCGTCTATTCCAACTTCCATGATGAAATCTATTTTTACAAGGAGACTTTTATAGTTAACGTTTACCCTTTAAATATCCTGTCTGACAACATAATATCTAACCCATATTTCAAACCTCTTAAATTAATTTTTATCAAACTCCGGGTCTGTGGATCGCCTACACTGTTGAGTTCGCAATACATTTTATCCAGAATCACTATAGAAGGCATACATCTGTCTAACGTAAGAAAATAAAATTATCCTAAAAGTTTTGTTATGGTACTTATTGAGAGAGCTGATATCTTAAGTAAGTATCGTTGATAATATCCATGTATATTATAGTAATATGGTAGAAGGGGGTACTGGTATTTAGATTTTAGTTTCCTATATCTTTAATTTTCTATCTTTATCATCGTATCCTTTGGGATTAACTGGCTTCAGGGTGTGAGAATGTCAATCTATATTTACTATGATAAACTAGGATATATTTAAACAGAAAATATGAAATAAGACCACGTTTTTAGTATTGTTAGGTATCTAGTTTGGTAGGTTAATAGCAAAAATATCTAACAATGGCGAAAATATCTAAACCGGTATTTCAATGGCTTCAGGAAGAAGTAAAACCGTGGGTTGATCATAGGATAAAGGAAAAACTTAAGAACCATGAATACCCAGACAGAATTTGGTATCCAATAAGTACGGGTGGAAAAAGGTGGAGGCCAGGTCTTGCGCTTCTTACAGGTAGGTTATGTGGTCTCGATAAAGATGATGATAGGCTTGCAAATATTGCAGCTGGAATTGAACTTCTGCATAACTTTACATTAGTGCATGATGATGTCATGGATGGTGATGAATATAGAAGAGGGCAACCATCTGCATGGCGTAAATATGGTGAAGCTAGTGCAATAAATCTTGGAGATATGATGTTTGCAAAGGCAATAACATTGTTTCCAGAAAGATCAAAAGAAAGAGCACTAGATACAGTTGTTGAGATAACCATAGGTCAACAAATAGATCTCGATTCAGAAGGTCAGAAAGATATATCTATTGAGGAGTATATGAGGATGATAAAGAAAAAAACTGGTTCCTTGCTTGATTTATCTTTGGAGGCTCCCCAATTAATATCTGATAAAAATATAAAACTAGAAAAGTACTCATTGTTAGGCCCCGCTTTTCAGATTAGAGACGATCTTTTGGATTTTGAAGAAGGTAAAGGAAGAGAAAAAATAGGAAATGACGTCAGAGCAGGTAAAAGAACTCTAATGATTATACATGCAGATGATCAAAGAGTCTATGATATATTGGATAAACCATTTGAGGAAACTACGAAAGAAGATATAGAAAAAGTGAAAAAAATACTTGAAGATAAAGGAAGTATAGAATTCGCTAGAAATAAAATGGAAGAACTAGCCAATGAGGCATTAGGTTCACTTTCAAGTCTGCCAGATACAGAAGAAAAAAAGAAATTAGAAGAATTAGGTGAATTCCTCATAAAAAGACAAAAATAAATTTTATTTATATATTAAGTTAATTTACACTAGTTGGCTGAGAAAGCTCATGGCTTTAGCCGTGGGATGAATCAGCTCTCCTTGCAATGTTTATAAAGGCGTTAATATCTCTATCCTTTTCAAGACCACACGAATCACATCTGAAAACCCTGTTTGACAACTTGCCCTTCTCACCACATTTGAAACAAGTTCTTGAAGTGTTTCGGGGAACGCACAGAAACCAGTTTCATGGAGAAGATATGGAAGGTCTATTCAGCCACTGAACAGTAGATGGACAGGAAATAAGGATATACAGATAAAGAACGACCGTTGAATCTGTCACTTGACACAATATCTACATAGTCAAGATTGTCGAGATAGACGGAAACATATTTGAAAGTTGCTAACGCTAAAAAAATTGTGTTAAAGAAGCTCACATCTAGGGGTTAGAGGATGTTACTTGTGTTCCAACTTTTTTCCCATCCAAGAAATCATCTAGATCTTCAAGTCCAAAAATATAACCAGGTCTATCCAACTCTAAAATAGTCTTTATTTTTCCTGCCATACTTCCTGTAACATCCTCAAACTGTGATTCTATAGGGCTGAATTGCTCTAGAGATGAAATGTTTTCTATTATTTGGTTATTTGTATCTAACACGCCACCTGTAGAAGTACAAAAACCGACTTTTTTTTCTGTATATCTTGAGAGGTCAGCTGCTATTTTATCTCCTGATAAGATAGATATATCTCCATTTGGATCTATTTTTATATCTCCATGTATTACTGGTAGAAAACTAGCTTTAATTGTTTTATCGACTATTTCCGATATATTAGAAGAGCAAGATAAAGGATGTATTGGAAGAGAGTCTGCACCGTAACTCCAAAGCTTTTCTACTACTTTCTGATTTAGCCTGCAAACAGCTTTATGTGTTTCATATATCCCTATTTTATCAGGATTTTTATGTTTTATATTGTAGGTTTCTGCGTGGGGGTGTCCAAAGGATCCTGCACCATGAACTAAAACTGTTGGTTTGTTGTTAGAAACTATCTTTAATGCTTTTTCGAAAGAATCTAGATCTATAGTTTCTTTTTTATTTTTGTCAGTAAGTATGCTACCTCCTAATTTCAGTATCATTTCAGTCTTTTTAGTCCTTCAGACATCTTTCCTCTAAATACTTCATCAGCTTTCTCATCTAGAGCTCTTTCTATGTTTTCACAGTTATCTTTACATAAAGCTACAATGCATCCGCTCCCTCCTGCACCAGTAAGCTTAGCTCCTAGTGCCTCTGAGTCTCTAGCTGTCCATATGAGGTCATCTAGAGAACTAGATGATACACCTATGGCATCCAATAAGCCATGGTTTATATTCATAAGTCTACCAACTCTCTTAAGTTCACCTTTCTCTATAGATTTAACTCCTTCTAAGCATATATCACCTATTGAATCTATGATTTTATCTAACTGATTAATATTATTTTTTAGTTCAGCTACATCTGCAACCATTTTCCCTGTAGGGGAATTTCCTCCGTCATATCCAACAACTATTTCTGGATTTTTTTGTAGGGTAACATGTTTTATTTCATCATCTTTTATCCTAACTGCTCCCCCTATAGAGCTTGTGAAAGTTTGGGATCTAGAAGCATCTTCCTGTATATCTTTTTCTACTTGGTAAGCCAGTTCTGCAACCTGTTTTTTTTCTAATTTTTCTCCAAGTACACGAGATACGGAATCTATAGTTGCTACTGTAACAGCTGCACTAGACCCAAGACCTGCACCTACAGGTATTTCAGATTCTACGTTTAGGGAAACAGTTTTTTCGGTGTTGATCTTTTCTTTTGTTTTTTCTATAGATTTTTCTACATAGGATAGATCTTTGACATTAGATTTTATAGAATGTTCTTCAGAGATTCTGGCTTCAACTTTAGTTCTTTTTTCTATAGCACATAAAAGGCCTGGTTCACCATAGACAACTGCATGTTCACCAAAAAGAAATAACACAGCAGGAGCACTAGAAACAGCTCCATTCATCTAGAATTCTGTTATCTATATCGGCTCGAAGTCTTCTAGTTCGTAGTCTGTCTCGTCACCTCTTCTATCTATAAGTTCACGAGTTAAAAGATAATAGACCAAAGAAAGTGATTTCCTACCTTTATTGTTAGCGGGTATGGCTATATCGACATTTTGCAGAGTGTTGTTTGTATCACATATAGCTACTACTGGAATGCCTGATGTAACTGCTTCTTCTACAGCCTGAGAGTCAGCCGCAGGATCTGTTGCTAGTAGGACGTCAGGCTCTATAAAATCAGGATTTTGGGGATTTGTTAACGCTCCAGGTGAGAATCTCCCTTCTATTACTGCAGCCCCTGTTGCTTCTGCAAAGGCTTCAGCAGGTCTTTTTCCATATTGTCTAGAAGATACGATAAGTATATTTGGAGCACTATAACGTTCAAGGAAGTCTGCAGCTATACTTATTCTTTTATCTGTAGCTTCCACATCTAATATATAGAGCCCATCTTCTCTGACTTCATGTATAAACCTCTCCATTGGTTTTGTTTTTTGTTGTGTACCTATATGTACTCCTGCTGCAAGATAATCATCTACAGAAATCAAAAGATCTTCATCCTCTAGTTCTTCTTCTAATGTATCTTCCCTTACCGGTTCTTCTTCTAATGTGTCTTCTTCTACTGGTTCTTCTTTTATAGCATCTTCCTCTGCCATTGTATCTTCTTCCATAGCTTTTTCTCCTTCCATTATAATCTTTCAATCCTCATTAGTTCATTTAATTTAGCTGTTCTCTCTCCCCCTACTACGCCCGTCTTAACAAAAGAAGCTTGGAAAGCTACTGAAATATGTGCCAGCGCTGGATCCTCTGTTTCTCCACTTCTATGTGAAACAGCTACTGATATATTGTTTTCTTTTGCTTTATTAACTGCTTTCTTAGCTCCTGTAAGTGTTCCAATCTGGTTAGGTTTTATAATAGCGCAATCGGCGGAATCTCCACTGTTTTTTATTTTTTCAGGATTAGTTACAAAAAGATCATCTCCACAGATTAATGTGTCTTCAAGTTTATTTGTAAGTTCTTTGAAACCGTCAAAATCATTTTCTTCAAGAGGGTCTTCTATATATATTAAATTATATTCTTTTGCTAGTTCTTCCACTCTATTTATTTGTTCCTTTCTTGTTAGCTTTGTATCTTTGTACCTATATCTTTCTGAGGTGGGATTCCATAGTTCACTTGCTGCCATATCAAGACCTATACCTATTTCTACATTGGATGATGATTCTATTTTTTCAATTGCTTTTTGTATTGAATTAAATGCTTGTTTTTCATCTTCCACTATCCATGCTCCTTCATCGCCTTTTCCCAATGTTCCTTTTTTGTTTTGTAAAATTTCTCCAACGTGTTTATGTATTTTTGCATTTAGAAAAGCTGCTTTTTCAAAGGTTGGAGTGTTTAGAGGAGCTACCAAAAATTCTTGTATATCAGTTGCCCCATACGCATGTACTCCACCTCCAACTATATTCCCTAGGGGCACGGGTGTGTTTTTGAATGCTCCTCCCAGATATTGATATAGAGGTATTTCTAATGCATTTGAAACAGCTTTAGCTGATGCTATAGAAATAGCAACAGATGTATTAGCCCCTATCCTTGAAAAATTATCTGTTCCATCTATATCTCTAAGTAAATCATCTATGTCAGTTTGATTTTTTATGTCTATCCCAGTTAATTTTTCATTTATTTCTTCCTCTAAGTTAAGTGCTTTATTTACAGGTATCTGTATTGCTTCATATTCACCAGTTGATGCTCCAGATGGAGCTATTGCTCTTGCCTTTCTTCTATTTTTTCCCTCTACTTCGACTTCAGCCTCTATCGTCGAATCACCCCTCGAATTCAAAACTCTATCCAACCCTACACTTTCTACTATCATTCAGATTTATAAGAGCGCGTAATTTTAGAATTCCTACTTTGTACAGCCAGATCCCCTGACATAAATGGAAAATCAAGGCCGTCTAAATCTTCCATTTCTTTCATATAGATCTCCTAACAGTTATTGGAAGTAAGTCTCGTTCTAGCTCTTCTTGAGCTATAAAGACTGGATCTTCCTCATCAGTTTCTATCAATGGAGGAGCCCCCATTGATATCTGTAGGGCCCTAGCTCCTACGGTACGCGCTCTTTCATAACGTGTATATCTCACCGCTTCAAGATGTTTTTCCAAAGAAAAATATTTTGTTTTTTCATGGCTACTACTCATATCTTGCTACTTCATCTAACAAGTCCTTATGTGACACGAACATTCTTCGACAACAATAACGATCTATACCTAGCTCGTCTAAGATATTACCTGCATTTTCCCCACTTTCCACTCTCTCCGTGTATTCTTCATAGTCTTCTCCAATCACCCTCCCACAAGTGAAACATCTTACAGGTATTATCATATATAGTTAAGCCCTATATCTATCCTATTTAACATATATCTATAATTAACATTTACCAAGATAAGTTTTAAAATAAAGGTTTATATTCATATTTTATCTATAGGATTTTTGTCTACGTGCTCTAGCTCCTTTTCCACCAGCTTTTTTTTCTTCCTTCCTACGTGGGTCATTTAACAACAAGGATCTATCAAATTCTTCAAATTTTTCTCTAAGCTCAGCATCTTTAGTCCACTCAACCAGACCTCTAGCTATGGCGGTTCTGACTGCATCTGCTTGACCCATAACTCCTCCACCATCTACATCAACTTCAATGTCAATTTCTTCAGTTACTTCATCTGCGAGTTTTAATGGTTCCTTAATTTTCATCCGAACTTCCTCAGGGTCAATAACATCTATCGGTTTAGAGTTAACACTAATATTTCCCTCCCCTTCCTTCACAGCTGCCCTAGCGATTGATTCTTTTCTTTTTCCAGAAGTATTAACTACCATTTTATATCAATTCCAAGTTCTTTACTTATTTCACCAAGTTTTATTCCGTGTCTTACATCATTTTCCAAGGTTTCTAACTCTTCCCCTTTATATTCAGAGGGGATATTAACATAGAACTTTATCCTCTTTTCAGCTTTTCTCCCTCTTTTACCATCAGGAAGCATACCTCTAACACTTTCTTTAGCGATACCTTCAGGCCTCCTAGAACGGTTAGGACCACTTTCACTTCTTAGCTCTCTTCTCTCTTTGTATTTGTCCACTATTTTGTTTTTGTTACCAGACACAACTATATCTTGAGAATTAACTATAGCTATATTTTCACCATCTAAAGCTCGAGAAGCTACTTCGCTAGCTAACCTACCTAGTACTGTGTCACTCCCATCTATTATACTATCAGGTTCAACATCTCCTGTAGCTTTCATCTTATCACTCTTGTTTTACTTCCTTCAGGATTCTTTTCCATATAGTTCTCTAATAAAAAAGCATTCCCACCATTTTCCTCTATTTTTTTCTTAGCAGAAGAAGAAAAATCAAACGCAACTACATTTCTCTTATCGATACGGCCTCCACCCAAAACTTTACCAGGCACTAACGCGTCTTCATCCTCATCTACATATCTATCTATCTCACCAACATTTACTTCACTATGTTCTTGCCTAGGAGACTCTAAACGTTCAGCTATCTCTAACCAAATAGATGCTTCTTCCTCATTTCCCTTCTTTTTTAATTCCTTAATTAAATTCTTCAACCTAGGATTTTCTTTATCCATATAAAATAACATATGAAGTCAATATTTTTGTCTTTTCTTCTTTTAATCAAATAATAAATCATCTAGAACCTAAAAACAAAAACCAATATATACCGTATTATTCTATCTCTATATGGCTTTTTTATAGAAAAATAAATAGTTAAAATACACTCAATATATGAAATTACGATCAACTACAAGGATTATTTCATTTCCAAGGGCTGATAGAATGTCGATTAAGATTAAAAACCAAGTTAAAATAGAACAATTCTTACGGTCTCTATAGCGGGTGGAACACTCATCTTGAAGGGGTTACTGTGTCGGTTAGCTATTATTCATAACTCGATAAATTTAATCTCTTATAGGAGGGTGATCTCTAATCTATAAACGGTTCACTTGCTACTTTCTTTAGAAAGAAGAAGATGACTTGATCTATAACCGTATTTTATATACTTTATGACCAGTTCTTTAATAGTTGGTTGTGGGTTTACAGGTAGTAAACTCGCGGAGTTATTGGTAGAGGAAGGGCATAAGGTATATGGTGTCACCAAGCAAGGTAGCGTTTCAGCTGATAATGTTATAGGTCTAAAAAAAGACGTAAGGAACAAGAATTTAGATCTTCCCAGTTGTGATTATATCTTTTATTTAATTAGTGCTCCATATAGAGATCTTGAGACATATAAAGAAATTTTTGTAGATGGTCTAAAAAATACCTTAAAATCAACTTCAGGAGATCTTATCTACTCCTCTAGTACTGGAGTATATGAGCAAAAAGATGGATCTTGGGTAGATGAAAAAACAGATATAGATCCTATATCTGAAAGAGTGAAGATACTCAGAAAAGCTGAAAAGATAGCTCTCAAACATGGTAAAATAGCAAGACTTTCAGGACTTTATGGCCCAAATAGATATGGATTTGATAGATACCTGAATAATAAAGTAAAATCAGGATATGTCAACCTTATACATCGAGATGACGCAGCAAGTGGGTTAAAACACATAGCTCTAGAGGGTGAACATGATACGTATATTGTAGTTGATGATAAACCTATAAATACACACAAATTAGCTAGCTGGTTATCAGAAAAAACAGGCAAAAAAACGGAGTTAATAGATCAACCTAAAAATTCAAGTAAAAGATGTTCTAATTCACGTTTAAAAAGAGAAGGGTGGTCGCCAAAATATCCCACATTTAAAGAAGGATATAAAGAACCATTAAAAAGAGAGATATATAAAAATTAAATTCCTAAAACGAAAAGAAATTTTAGATTTCTAACCTTCAAAATCTATAGACGATCTTTTAAGATTTTCTAACAAATTATAAATAGATTTCGTGTAGTTGATGAGAATTTTCTTGTATAAAGATAAAAATCAAGATAATATATATCTAAACTTTATTTTTTTCTTATTGTCAAGAAGAACAATACAAAATAAAAATTCTATTAGAATATATCTCTATAGGAGATGGATGAAATCTTTAAAAATATAGTTTAAAATATGTATCTGAAATGATTTCTAGGGAAATAAAAACGAATGAAAAAGGAATTAAACTCAATTTTTTAAAATAGTAAAAGCTAAAAGTGAATTTTTAAGAATATATCTAGATTTTTATGTGATCTATGTTCAAAGAACCGTGAAGTTAATTACTTGGATATTTATATTTATCTTGTATGTCGGAAGATCTACCATTCAAGGTTATTGGAAGAAGAGACGACGTAGATTTAGATAAATACAAAGATGAAGACGGAAATCCTGAAAATAAGCTATACGAAGGAGGTATAGACCAAGATTTCAGAGATAACAGAGAAGCAATTGAAACATATGAATATCCAAACGGTAACAAAATAGATGTCTGGGGACCTATAACTGAGACAGGAGAGGACGTCGACCCACCAGAAAGAGCAGGCATATACGCAGACAGCCCAGAAGCTGTAGTCGCTGTAGACTTCGATAGCTGTACAGCAGACACAAGCTGTGTAACAGAATGCCCAACAGACGTCTTCGATTGGATAGAAATGGAAGGAAACCCAGTATCAAAAGGAAAACCAATCACAGCACGCATCGAAGACTGCATAGAATGCTACATATGCGAAGATGTCTGCCCAGAAGACGCAATAAAAGTCTCACCCTACTAAAAACCAAGCCCAGTAATTCTCTTATAAAATAGGTAATTCTCTTATATTTTTTTAAAAGATAAATAATAGTTAGTATACCGTATGCGTGGGACCGGATTCGAACCGGCGAACCTCTACAGGACAGCGCCCTCAACGCTGCGCCGTTGACCGCTTGGCTACCCACGCACAAATTATTAATTTTAAACCAGTATCAAGCCATATATAACTTTATCAGCCATGTTTTTAATTAGTTATCTTTTCTCCGCCATTATTTCATATCAAAATAGCGGAACTACAATTAACTACGATATTGTTTCGGATATAATAAATTTTTATATTAGATAATTAATTCTGCCAAGATTAAACAATTCTATATTTTTAAGTTTTCCGAGCCTCTCAAAAAATAGGTCCATATACTATCTCATATAAACTTGACTTTGATTATTTATTAATCTAAAATTTCTATATTTCGATGTTTTGTTTAAGTTCTTCTGCCCTATCGGACAGAGAATCTGCCGCATTTTGTATTAGTCTTTCTATAGGTATTGAGCCATCAGTTTCAACGTTAAATACAAAAGAATCTTTTATTTCTTTTATTTCTCCATTTTCCGTTACTTCACTTAGTTTATTGTTGTAGTCCTCCATATTTATTAGTCCGTCTTCTGTTTCAACTACTCCCCGCACAATTTTATCATCATCTAGTTTACCGTTATCTGTTTTTTCTATTTTTTGTAGATGACCATATCCTACAGAAACCGCTCCTTGGTTTTTTGCGTGTTCTCTTCCTTTCTTCAGTCTTGCAGTACATTGAGCAGCCAATGACTGTGAAGGTTTTAGTCTTACTATTGGTATATCTTCATCTACTGGTGCAACATCAGGGTTCTCAGGTTCCAAATCAGACGAATGTACTGTTTTTTCTTCCTGTTCGGCTTCTATATCTATAACAAGTGAAGCTTCATCCCCTACCTCATAATCTTGGGGAGTGGATAGAGGTATAAGCCCTAACCGTAGTGTTAATACTTCATCATATAGTACGGAAAAATTTTCATATATTTCTACACTATCTATTGAGAAAGTTGGAACATCTGTTAGGATAGCTCGTCTTAGAGAATTAGCAAAAGCAGGTGTAGTATCACGGACTACAAATTTAGCTCTTCTTTTTTTCCATTCTACCGGTTCAACATTCATCCTTTTGTATTAGGTATAGGGGTTACATCTTCTACTCTACCTACTTCTAGGCCAGCACGTGAAAGACCCCTTACTGCAGCTTGCGCTCCTGGACCTGGGCTTTTGCTTTCAATCCCTCCGGGCCCTCTTACTTTAACATGTACTCCTTCTATATCAGCTTCTTTTGCTGCTTCAGCTATTTCTTCAGCTATCTGCATTGCTGCATAAGGTGTGCCTTGATTTCTATCTTGTTTTACTACTTGTCCCCCACTTTTTCTATCAATAGTTTGAGCTCCAGATATATCGGTGAGGGTTACTATAGTATTATTAACACTAGCATGTACGTGAACTAGCCCCCAGTGCTTTCCTTCACTACTCATGATTCCTCAGCCCTTTCAGGATGTAGTTCATCGGAAAGTGAAGAAGAGTCATGAAAATCTATTTTTTCTTCTTCTGATCTTTTAACAGTATAGCTGGGAACTGTAACTCGTCTATCACCTATAGATATGTGTCCATGTACAACAAATTGTCTAGCTTGATCTATAGATCTAGCTAATCCTTTTCTATATACTAATGTCTGCAGTCTTCTTTCCAATATATCTTCGACATCCAATGAAAGAATATCATTAAGTTCTGTATTTTCTTCCAATATACCAAATCTTTGTAGTTTTTCAACTATCTGTTCACCACTTTCCTGTTCAGCTAGCAATCTTCTAGTTTCTCTTCTATGTCTTCGCAGCTCAGACTCGGCTTTCCATAGTTCTTTTTTATTCTTAAGCCCATACTCCTCCAACAATTCAGTTTCCTCTTGTATAGCTTCATGGGGTCTACTTGGTGTCTCATATGTTTTTGAACCTCCTCCAACCATTCGTTATATATCTTTTAGTTTTATCCTTTAATTATTCTTCTTCTTCTTGTTCTTCTTCTTTTCTTAACTCTTCTATTTCTACAGCAACTTCTGTATCTTCCCTACCAGTAGATCGGGTCTTCTGCCCTCTAACCTTCTTACCTTGCTGGTGTCTAATTCCTTTATAGCTACTAATTTCTTTCATTCTTTCTATATCTCTTTCTTCTGTTCTTTCTACATCTACTCCAACTAAATGTCTGTCTTCTCCAGTGTACATATCTTTTCTTCTGTTCAACATCCAAGATGGAGCCATTTCTTGAAATTCTTCTATTGTTTGTTTTATTTTATCTATTTTAGTATCATTTAAGCTACCAAGAACCTGGCCTGGCTCAGCGTTTATTTTATTAATTGTAGCTTTTGCAACTCTTCTACCTACTCCATCAGCTTCTAAAAGAGCTGTTTCTATAGATTCCGTCCCATCTAGGTCTGTATTCCCTATCCTAACAAAATAGGTGAAATCCTCATCTTCTTGTTCTTCAGCCATATACATATGAATAGATCAATGTATCCGCAAATAATTGTCGATTCACCCTTTTTCATTTTATTTCTATTAAAAATATAGAAAAATTTTAATAAAATATATTCTATCAACTCAAATATTACTAAAAATAACCTGTCTTTTAGATAAAAATAAGACAAAAAACAAAAATTAAACCTATGACAACGTCGGGGGAGGGATTCGAACCCTCGAGGCTAACGCCACACGCTTAGCAAGCGTGCGCCTTAGACCACTCGGCCACCCCGACACTAAATAACTTTACCAACCAACTGAATAAGATTGGTAAGCCACCCTTTATAGTTTATGAAGGGATTACTTACCCCACCATTGTCCTCATATATAGAGAGAACATTACAACAATTTAACGATATAGTTTCAAATCTTCAGAGGGGATTATTATATATCTTCTCATCTTATTTTAGTTTATTTGTTTTAATGTCTAGTAGAGATCTATTTTAAGAATATAAGTGTCTTACGTCTATGGTTCTATTGGTCTGCTTATTTATATTAATATTATTTTGATTAGGGGAATTTAAAGGTCACCTTCTTCGACTATTGTAGTTTCACCATTTCCTTCAGTTATTTCATTTACCAATTCATAAAATTCGTTTTTCATTCCTGCAGGAAATTCAGCTATTGCTATCCATGAACCATCATCTTGCCACTCTTCATCTACTACTTCAAATCTTCTCAGCTCTGATTGCGCTCTACCAGAATACTCTGCAGGTATCTTGGTAGCAACCTTCAATTTTTCAAAATGTATTGGTATGATAGGGCGTAAAACCTTAACTGCATCATCAACTTGTTCTTCTACAGTCTTCATAGGGTCTACTTCAAAATCTGCTTCCTCTAATGCTCGTTCAATTCTATCAGGAGGATGAGGAGTGTTTTTTTGAGGGTCTATAGCATTTTTAGATATTTCGTTAATTATTTGCTTCCTTTTTTCTTCCTGCATCTCTCTTCTCTGTTCAGCTGTTATCTGTATTTCCCCTTTCTTAACTACTTCAGGTATTATTTCTAATGGATCAGTAGTCCCAAATACTTCCTCTAAAGCATCTTCAGGTGGTCTATCTCCCCTAGATGCATCCTCAAACACATCTTCCACCGCTATAACATCTTCAAGTTTACCTTCGAACTCATCTCTTTTTATGGATAAAGCTGCATCAGGATCTATCAAAACTTCAAATCTCTCTCCATGTGATTCTAAACGAGCAACAACAGCCTCATCTAAAGATATCATAATTCATCTAAACGACACATAACCTTAAAACCATATAGAGACTAGTTATATATCTAAATTAAAGGAATAAGTTTATTAAGAGAATAAGTTTACACAATACTTATTTATAAGGTAAGTCTATTTGTAAGTTATTCTATAAATTTTTTCTTTCCTGATTTTATTGTTCCACTAACACCTAAAACCCATATTCCAACTTTATCTTTTTTTACTTTATGTATACATGCGAGAACAGCTCTTGCTTTTTTAACATTATCATGGGAACATTTTAATATCCCTGTACCCCTTCCATTTTGCATATTAAGCTCAATTAAATCCATCCAAGCCTCACCTGAAAAAACATCACCTAATAGATTTTGTGACTCAAACCAGATCTGGTGTTGTAATTGTTTTTCTCCAAAACTATGATCTGATAATGTTTCTATTTTGAAAAAAATATAGCGATGTCGTTGACGTAGAGATTTTAATAGAGGTTTCATTTTTATTTTACATCTATATTTTTCCCTTTCTCTAAGATTTTCTCTGGATTAATTTTCATACCTATATCAACATCTGCTTTTTTAATTCCTAAAATATCACATATAGATTTTATTTCTCTAGGTGTTCGAATATGTAAGCGCGAAAAAGGATCTGAAGAAATAACAAATCTTGTGTTATATTTCTGTATAAGTTTTAATAGAATTTTTATATCTCTAATAGTTTGTACTCTAATACCTCCTGAAGCCCTTAAAATATTTGATAGATTTATTTCTATAGCTACATTGGTCTCCGAAGCTTCCCTGATTAAAGCATGGTTGAAGCTTCTTTTATTACTACGTTCAGGATGGCATAAAATGTCAACATGTCTGGAATTCACAGCGGCTTTATTTATTTTAGGGGTTCCACCATGTACACATATAAAATCAAGATTTTGATTTTGAAATATTAATTCATTCATCTTTTCAATGTCTTTTGTTTTTATTTCGATGCCTGAATATAGATCTATTTCATCATTATTGAATGGTATATCCGTATCAACTGATTTGTTATGGTTTCTTGTAACTAATGAAGAATATCCAGCTTTTTTCGCAGTTGAAGCTATATCAGTAAGATCTGATGATCCATCAGGAGATGTATGGACGAATTCAAACATCAAGGTTTTAAGGTAATATGAATAAAAAAATCTTTTATTCTATTTTTTTTATTGGTACACCACCTACTTTTTCACCTGGCTTTACATCTCTATTTACTAGGCTATTTGCAGATATTATTGCTTCTTCGCCAATTTTTACACCAGGTAAAACAATAGTTTGAGCACCAATAGTTACACTATCACCTATCTTAACGGATCCTTTACGCCATTCATTTTGTAAAAATTCATGACATAAAATAGTTGAATCATATCCGATTATTACTTCATCTCCTATCTCTATTAGTTCAGGGAAAAAAATATCTGGTGTGGCCTCCAATCCCCACGTAACTCCCTGACCCTGTTTTATCCCAATAATTCTATAAAGAATATTTTTCAAACGCATACTAGGAATGTGTCGAGCAATCAAAATTATCATATAGTTGAAAGATACCTTAATAGGATTTTTAACCTCTGTCCAATATAGAAGGGAGTTACCATCAGTGCTATATCGTTTAGTCTCTCTTTTCCTTCCCATATATTATAAAATTTTTAATAAACCAAGAGAAACTCATTTAATATTTTATATCAAATGTTTTATATATTTAGGGATGTATCAGTTTTTTTCATGCTTTTTTCTCTATCTTTAAATCCTGTTATGGCTCGTATAGCATCAATATTTTCTGGTATTACATTACTTTCCTGATGTATAGCCTGAAAAGCGAAAAGTTCTCCATTTTTAACTTCTATTGATTCCTTCCAAACTGCGTTTTCAAGAACGTCACCTCTATTTCTTCCTAGATCTAAAGCCCATTCTTTTATCTCTGCAGTGCTTGATATATATTCATCTTTTCTAACTAAACGAATTCTGTTTTGTCTCTCTAATATATTGATAACTTCCCTTTTATCTGCATCTATTTCAGCATTTATTGAATGAAGATGCATCAATGTAGATGGAACCTTAACAGCCGTAGTAAGTATATTGATATCTGGCCTTACAGACTTTACATCAGGGCCATGGTGTGAAGGTAAAGAAATAGGATCTGGAAGTATATCATTTATAGGTCCTCTATTATATTGTGTAGGATCCCCTCCACGTCTAACAAGAGTGGCTCTTACCTGTTCAAGATTTAATTCCTCATTTAGTGGGGTTAAAAACCTTAGTAAGCCTGTAGTGTTACACGATACAACTCGTACAGAATCTATATCTATACATTCTCTATAGTTAGATACAGCATTAAAGCTATTTTCTGCCACATTTTCATCTTCACCGCCCTGAAAAATAGTTTTTATATCAAAATCTGTATATATTTCTTTATTTTCTTCTCCAGTCCCAGAAGGAGTGGCATCTACTACGACATCTGCTTTTTCTAACATTTCATCTAAATAACCAGTTACTGCCACATCATCACTATATAGTTTTTCTGAGGCAGCATAGAGATCATATCCTTTCTCTACTGCATGTCTAGCTTCAAAGTTAGGTGTGTTCTTAGCTACTCCAACTATATCCATATCGTCCTGTCTTGAGACAGCATCTGCTACTCTCTTTCCAATTGTTCCATATCCATTAACAGCTACTTTTACCATGTTCTTCCTTTCTTATCTTATATTAAATTCTTCTTTCTTGTATTTTAACCCATATAATTCAAAAAATATATAGGTTTGATGTCTAAGACCTAAAAATTATATTTTCCCCAAAACATCTTTCAGGGGGGGAACATCAAAGAGAGGTTTTTGGGTGTATAGATTTGAAGCAGCTTTATATATATTACTTGCAGTTCGTCTAACATTTTTAGGTAAAGAGGGGGGGGAATTACACAGTGAACGCCAGTCTTTAACTTCTTTTTTCGCTTGTTTTTGTTTAGCATGTATTAGTTGATTAAACCAATCTGTATGATTATTCCTATAAAAAGATCGAAGATATTCCTTACTTATTTCTTTATTATCATAGAGAAATCTATTTTCATCCAATGTTCCTACAACATCAGCTACTAATATTTCCCCATTATTGTATATACATTCTATTTTCCCATCTTCATGTATCATTCCAACATCATCAGCTCGTCTAGTTACTATATCATTAACCTCTCTTGCTATTTTTTCTAGTTTCTCTATGTCAGCATTTCCAGCTATTCTATCAGCACTTTCTTTATCTAGATATCTATCCTTCTCTTCAAACTTTGTAGAGAATTCAACAATAGGTTTATCCAATTTAATTAGTTCTTGAGGCCATCCATCATAGCTTAATCCTACTTCACTTGGAGTTTTTCTATCTCTTAGTGAAGACTCAATAGGTATAAAATTTCTAAAAATAATTTCCAGAGGGATGACGAAAATTTTCTCCGCGTTTCTATGAAAAACATCATAGTTATATTTTCCATCTTTATAGGGTAGATCCGGAACATTAGCTAGATCTATCTCCATTATCCGCGGAGGTGATTTAATACTACTTAATTTATTTACTGATTCATTTTTAATAACTCCTCTATAATGTGTTTTTATCCCTTTTTTTTCTAAAAGTTCAAAGCTGCAAGCACCCATAGAACACAGAGACTGTCCTTTCCCATCAATCTTATCGGGCATCCTTCCCCAATCAAACACCGAATAATTATCTGTAAATTCAAATCTACCAATCCCTAAAGATTCTAACGAAGTCTCCTCAACAACTTTTAGATTTTTTACACTACCCATAAAGTATTAGCTATAACAATTAGTGGAGTTCTTTAGACTAAAAATAGAATGATTTGTATCTGTTTAACTATTTATACCAAACTTGGAAATCCAATGTTTCTATTGAGTTTATATATAGATTATATGTATTTAGTGGTTTTTATGGTCTCCATCTTTCTATTTGTATATATTTTATGTCATCCTCAGAATTCTTTTTTATGAATGCTAATATTGATTTCTTTTTAACTGAATGAGCTAGTCTGGTTTTACCTGCTAAATCTTTAGCTTCAATATTTTTAGATTGTATTTCAACAAGATAATCTGAATGTTTTTCGTTTATAGATTTATAAATTCTAAAACTGGATCCAAATTTAAAACCTGTCTTAGGGCATAGTTTGCTATCTCTAAGATCTGAATAAATAGTATACATTTTGTTATCTATCCCATTGATATTTTGAACAGTAAGTAATTTTTTCGACTTAAGATATTTTGCTTCTAACAGAGAAAGTAACGTATAGTTTTTCTTTTTTTTTCCAAATCCTCCTTTTATTTTATCTTTAACAACAACCTTGTTTCCCATTTTTTTTCCTTTAATTTCTTTTTGTGGCATAGAAGCTTCACCAGTTTTATTCCAAATTTTAGTTTTTAAATATGTTATATCGCCATCAGAATCTATAACTCCTAGATTTCTTTTTAATCTTTTTTCTCCTATTTTTTCCCTTTCTCTTAGGACCTGAACCTCATTTTTAGGTGAAGATTCAGAAGGTTTTTCGCCTCTTTCATAAAGATAAATAAATCTCTTATTTGGAAGATGTTGGAGATAATATCCTCTTTCTCTTAGATCAGAATAAACACATAAAATATCATATAAAAAGCTGTTTATATTCGATATATATGAAATAAACTCATTATACCCCATACCATCTATAGATTCTATCTCATTCTTTTTAAGAAGATATGCAGATTCAACAAATGAAAACTCCATATAGTCATTATTTAGTCTTCCATATCCCCTCTGATAATATAGATTAGGTTGAGGGTCCGTCTTTACTTTTCTTTTTTCAAGCTGTAGTTTTCCCTGCATTTGTTTGTGATAGATTTGAAATTCTTCAATGTTTTTGTAGCATTAGAATTTTCGAAAGACAGTTTATTTTCTTCCCATCCTTTACCTAAATGTTTTATTTTTGGAGTGAATTCCGGATGGAATTGGACAGTCCACATTGGAGCCTCTTTATGTCGGGTGGCAAATATAGAATAATAGTCAGCAGTAGCTATTATATCCATAGATTCTCCTTTAGAAACTACAAAATCATTATGTAAAACTGGTACAACTTCTTTAACTCCTTTAAATAATGGGTCTTCACTTAGTTCTATCTTTACTAAATTAGCTTGTCTATTTTGGCCTTCTATTACTTCACCTCCAAATGCTGAATTTATAATTTGATGTCCGAAACAAATACCTAATGTAGGAATTTGTTTATCAGCTAGCTCTCTAATAAATTGCTTTTCTTTTTCTATCCAATCCTTTTCTTCGTATACACCTGAAGTACTTCCAGTTAGAACAACACCTCCAGCTTTTTTTACATCATCCCAGGTTGGAAGTTCTTTTTTACGTACAAAATCATAAACCTCACCATTTATATAGAAAGCGATTTCCTCCGCCAATCCTCTCCTCTTATCATCCATCTCGTTCTCCAATACGATCATATATAATATAATACAGCAACAGATAAATTAGTGTTTACGAAGTCATCGATAAATAGATTCGTTTAAAAATAACAAAATTAACCAACTAAAAAACTATATAAATAAAGTCAATAACTTTCTATCTAATAGATTGTAAGGTTTACTTAGATATATGATGTCTTTTCCCTTATTCATTAAGGAACTTATACCGGAGAGATACAGGCTTGCTTTATTAAGGTCTAATTTCCACCAGCTACCTGGGACAAAATAATTTATTTCTTTTAGAAAGCCCATACTTTACTTAGATTAGTATCAGATAATACAAAATACAATCCCCTAAAAATAAAAAATATAAGGAAGTTAGTGTTTCTTTACTATCTCACAAACTTACAATGAATAAATTTTCTATATTTTATGCTGTTAATAAAATTGTCCAAGAAACAAACCAAAAACACGCTGTCATAAATGCTATATAAAGCCAATCTTTGATTCCTACTTCCTTTTTTCCTAAGTATGGTAGAATAGGTCCTTGGATAGCAATGGTTAAAACAAGTAAATAAGCACCATAGATTTGTCCAAAACCGCCAAGCTCTGTTAGAATCCAAGAAACTGATCCAACTACTATTCCAAGAAAGGAAGAAAGACTAGTTACCTTCACTCCCCGTATATGTTTTTCTTTTTTTTCTGTAGACATTTAATATCGGTTTTAATACCTCTTTTTTTGTTTCCACTTTCCTTCTTTTTAAGGAGATCGATTCTATCCTTTATCTTTGAGCTATCAATTTTTTAGTATGGATTTTCTCCTATATTAGGTATAAGTTTGATCGCCGCCTCCAGGATTCGAACCTAGGACAGCCACGTTAACAGCGTGGTGCTCTACCAGCTGAGCTAAGGCGGCATTCATTATGTTGTATAAGGAGATGTGTCTTAAGTTTTTTCTTCCATAAAAAAAATAATTGTAATAAATATTATGTATATAAATCTTCAATTTAACTTTTATAAGTTTTTAGGAATATATCTCCACCCATAACAAATAAATAAAAACAGAGATTGGGATAGAGTTGTTTATTGATAGATATCTTTATAATAAACTATTTCAATATTGGACTGAGTGAAAGGTTTTTGTTTTCTTCTATGACGAAACCAAAGTATTTGTGCAGTAAGGGAATATAAAATATTATATCTATCTTAGGATTAATATAAAATGAAGTTTGATGATATCTTAAACGAAATAAAACCTAGCCAAAAAGAAAGAAAACAGCTTCAGGAAACTTATAAAGAGATAAGGAAAAAAGCCGAAGAAATATCCCAAAAAAAACAAACTGAAACAAAAATAGAACTTGTAGGAAGCACAGATAGAGATACTTGGCTTTCAGGAGAGCGGGACATAGACATATTTTTATTACTTCCAGAGAATTTAGATAGGGAAACATTCGAAAAAATAGGGCTTGAAATAGGTAAGAAAATATTTCCAAATGGAACAGTAGAATATGCTGAACATCCGTATGTTAAAGGACATAAAAATGGATTCGAAGTAGATATAGTTCCTTGTTATAATGTAAAATCACCTAGTCAAGCTAAAAGTAGTGTGGATAGAACTCCATTTCATAATAGATATATAAAAAATAAAGAGATAAATGGAGACCAAGTACGGCTTTTGAAATCCTTCACAAAAGGAGGGGATATATATGGTAGTAGACTAAAGATACAAGGATTTAGTGGATATCTGTGTGAACTTCTAATCTTACACTATGGAAGCTTTAACGATGTAATACAAGAAGCGATAAAATGGAAACCTAAGATATATATAGACATAAAAAATCATGGAAATAAAAAATTTGATGATCCATTAGTTATAGTTGATCCCACTGATCCTTCCAGAAATGTAGCAGCAGTAGTCAATGAAGAAAGTTTAGCTAGATTTATAGACTGGTGTAATAGATTTGATAAAAATCCTGAAAAAAAACTATTCTTTCCATTTACACCGAATCCAAAACCTATAACAAAAGACGAATTTAATGAAAAACTTGAAGAAAGAAACACAAATATACTTTGTATAAATTTTAAAGCACCAGATATAGTTGAAGATCAGCTTTATCCACAACTAAGAAAAACTGAAAAATCATTAGTCCAAGAACTTCAAAATAGAGGATTTGATATACTAAGATCCGAAGTAATGGCTGAAGATACATGTACCATTCTATTAGAACTAAATATAGGAAAACAATCCAAAGTTAAAAAACATATAGGGCCCCCAGTATATATACGAGACCACGCTGAAAAATTTAAATCTAAATGGGAAAAAAAAGATATAGATAAAAAAACAGGAATATATATAGAAAACAATAGATATATAGTAGAAAAAGAAAGGAAATATACAACTGCAAAAGAATTTATTCAAGAAAAAATTTTAAATATAGGTCTGGGAAAAAACATAGAAGAAAAGCTAAAACAAAATTTTACAATATTAGAAAACCAAGAATCATCTAAACTATTAGAAGAATTTGGAGAACAATTCTCAAACTATTTTAACCCATTAACATCAAGAATGACTTAACCCCACCTAAAAATAAATGGGAACAGAAAGGTTTCCACGGTTTCTAATAGGGTAAAAGTCTCTTGTTAGAAGGATAATCTGACAGCCTTACCCATACTACAGGAACCAATGATCTGATCTCTGTTGGAAGTTAATCTCCCCTAAAAACCGTCAAAGTCTACTAGAAAGATCCTTTCCTGTCGAAAAAAGGTAACATGGTATAGGTGCCTAGTTCAAGATATGATTACTTACCGAAACAGTTTTAATCAAATATATATTTCTAACGAACTTATTAATCTATAGGTGGGGGTGAAGATTGGCTTCCCCCATTGAGGGAGGAAAGTCCCTCCACCCGTGGGGCAAACGGCTCAGGTGATCTGAGACGCTTAAAGGCGTGGCAATGGAACAGAAACGACACGTCTCCTAGTAAAACCTGACCTATGATATAGCATTATAGACACTTTCCCGTAAGGGAAAGCTAGATAACCTATTGAGGGATGATCTGGGAGGATCGGTGGAACGGCCAATCCCCGTTGGTGAAAGCCGGCACATAGGTAGCCCCACTATGTCTGTGTCGGTGCTTAGCTAAATGCTAATTGAAACAGAAGAGGGCTTACTATCACCACCACTTTTTTAAAAAATAATAAAGATATAGAATAACGTTTAATATACTTATATGGAACTATATATACTGTTTGAGATTATATCTGACACTTCGTTAGGTGTCTGGCTAGGGTCTATTGTTTTCTTTTCATTTATCGGAGCACCTAAGATATTTCATGTTTTAGAGGAAGAAAAAGCTGGAGAAGTAGTCAATAATATATTTCCAAACTATTATTTTTTAGGTATTATAGCGGGCACAATAGCAGCTATAGCATCTTTAGCTAGAATATATCTTGAGTTTAGAATATATACATTAATTACATTTATAGGATGTATAATCAGTATTATACTATTTATATATTCAAGACAAAATTTAATACCAAAGATGGAAAAATTCAAAGAAAAAAGATTTGAGAAAATACATAAATTATCAGTAAGAATAAACAGTATAGCTTTGGTGTCAGTTATAATTTCAATTATATCATCACAAATTTAAGCATCTATTTTATCAATCAATATATCTGATGATAAAACCCAATTCAATCTAGTCTTAATTTTTATGAAGAATTTTATATTTAGTGTTTATAACTCAAAAAATATATCTAGTATAGGATTCTATCTCACTTCGTGAACTACCACGCCCTAAAGGATGTGGATTCCCTGTTCAACCACGGAACTTGATATACAGAGGTTCTCATGTCCAAGGGCTTAACTTCGGCCTGTCCCTTGCCTATATACTTTGACTTTGTATATCCGATAAGCCTATGATGCTTCTTTCGGACAATTAAATGTTAGAACTCATGAGTTATATAGGTTTATATATAAGGAAGTCCATGTATCAATCCCGTAAACGAGGGAGTCTTATTGCTTCCTTATGAACCAACAATTAGATAAAGATAAAAAACAAATCTATCGATCCTAGATACAGATGGACAATCATGAACTCATAATGAGAAATGTAGAGGAAGTTGTTACTAAGGAGGAAATAAGGAATATAATTGAAAATCCTAAAGAAAAGCTTGCCTATGTTGGATATGAGCCTAGTGGTTCTTTACATCTAGGTCATATGTTAACTGCGAATAAGTTAATAGATCTTCAGAATATAGGTTTAGATGTTACAATCCTTCTAGCTGATCTTCATGCATATCTTAATGGAAAAGGAGAGTTAGAAAAAATAAAAGAAATAGCTGAGGAGATGAAAAATGAATTTATAAGATTTGGTCTAGATAGAGAAAAAACAAAGTTTGTTTTAGGAAGCGAATTTCAGCTAGAGAAGGATTATATAATGGATCTTCATTCTCTTTCTATAGATACTACTATAAATAGAGCTAAAAGAAGTGTTGCAGAAGTAGCTAGAGAAGGCACAAAAGTAGGGGAGATTATTTATCCACTAATGCAAGCGCTTGATATAGCATACCTTGATGTTGACTTAGCAGTAGGAGGGACAGATCAACGTAAAATTCATATGTTGGCCCGTGAAGAACTTCCTAAGATAGGATATAAAGCACCCACTTCACTACATACACCTATCATGACGGGACTAAATGGGGAAGGTAAAATGTCATCGAGTGAAGGTAACCTAATAGCTACAAATGATTCTAAAAAACAAATAAAAGAAAAAATAACAAATGCATACTGTCCACCAAAAACCGAAAAAAATCCTATAGCAGAAATATACAAATACCATATATTCCCTAGATTTGAAAAGATAAGAATAGAAAGAGAAAAAAAATATGGAGGAGATATAGAATACAAAAATTTCGAAGAATTTTCTTCCGATGTAGACTCAGGTAAACTACATCCACAAGACATGAAGCAAACACTTACAGAATATCTACATAGGTTAATTACAACTCCACCATCTTAAAAAATAAACTCTACGGAGGGAAAATAAGTATTTTTTCTTACCCTATATCTTCTATCACTCCTTTTAAAACATCTACAGATTTTAGAAATTCATCTATTTTAATATGTTCATTAGGAGAATGATCTAGCTTCGAATCTCCTGGTCCATATGTAACCATAGGGCAACCCCAAAATTCTGCGAAAACATTCATATCACTTGTCCCTGTTTTAACAGAAAAACTGGGTTCACCATCACAGTCACGTATAGACTTAAGAAAAGATCTAACTACCTGACTTCTTTGATCTACTATAACTGGTTCTGTAGCTTCTTCCCAGCTTAAACTTCCCTTTTCAACTTTTCCCTCTATCTTACCCATCATTTCTTCAACGGAATATCCAGGAGGTATCCTTAAAGTTCCATGTAGTTCAGTAGAAAACTCAAACCCATCTGTGTTAGATTCAATATATGTAGGTCTTGTTCCAATAGAATCAAATCCATCCCCATCCTCCATATCTTGTAAGGACCTCCAAAACCTCATAGTTTCCTCTATCGGATTTTTTTCAGGTCTAGCAGAATGTACTACTTCACTTGTTGATTCATACCGAAACTTCAATATTCCACGATATCCAAGGGTTATTGATTCCCATCCAGAAGGCTCCCCATTAATTAAAAATTCAGGAGAAGTCCTATTTTCGACTAAATATCTTGCCCCCCTTCCAGTATTTTCTTCTTCTACCACCGCAATTACCTCAGCATCCCGTTCAGCCTTAGAGGCAGCTAGAAACATAGCTGCAAGAGGGCCTTTAGCATCTACTGACCCTCTTCCATATAAAGATCCAGACTCAATACGTACTGGTATTTCACCTTTAACTGTATCCATATGGCTTGTAAGTAACAATCTAGGAGATGGTCCAGTCCTTGCTATAACATTTCCTACTTCATCTATATTTACTTCAAAACCCATATTTGGAAGCTGAGAAACTAGATAGTCTCTTATTTCATCTTCTTTCCCAGATGGGCTGTAACACTTTACTAAACTACGTAGAAATTCTTCATCTTTCATACTACTTCTTCAATTTTTTCAACTGCTTTTTCTATATGTTTTTCCTCTACAACTAAAGGAGGTAAGAAGCGCATTACATTAATACCAGATGTGAGAGCTAAAACACCCTTTTCCGCAAGCTGATACAATAATGGAGGGCTTTTATGCCTAACTTGTACCCCTACTATTAACCCTCTACCCCGTATATCTACTATTTCGTCCGAATCGATATTCTTAAGTTTGTTAATAAATATTTCTCCCATTTCAGCAGCGTTTCTTTGAAGTTCATTTTTTAGTATATAGTCCAAAGTAGCTTTTGAACTAGCTGAAACTACAGGATTACCAGAATATGTTCCACCATGTTCGGCACCTGACATCTCTTCTCCACAAATTAAAGCACTTGCTGGAAGACCTCCCCCAAGAGCCTTTGCTGAAGTTAAAGCATCTGGTTTAATCCCATAGTGTTCAAAACTCCATATATTACCTGTTCTACCTAAACCGGTTTGAATTTCATCAAAAACTAGAAAAGCACCAAAATCACTGCATAGATCTCTAGCAGTTTTTAGAAATTCTTTTTCAGCTGGATAGATACCCCCTTCACCCTGTATAGGTTCTATTAATACACAAGCTGTGTCGTTATCTACTGTTTCTTTTAGGTCCTCTGAATCATTATAACCTACAAAGTTAAACCCTGGAACCAAAGGCTCGAACGGTTTTCTATATTTAGGTTTCCATGTAGCAGATGTAGACCCCATAGTTCTACCATGAAAACCTCTTTTTGCTGCAATTATTTTTGAACTACCAGATGAAGCTCTAGAAAATTTTATTGCAGCTTCTACAGCTTCGGTTCCAGAATTAGCCAGAAATACTTTATTTAGTTTCTCCGGGGTTATTTCTATCAATCTATTCATCAATTTTTCTCGAGTGGAATTCGGATGAGATCCATGTACAAATGAAAGCTTTTTAAATTGTTTTTCTATGGCTTTTAGAATAAAATCATTTGAGTGTCCAACAGCTGCAACACCATATGAAGCTCCAAAATCTAGATATTCATTATCTTCAGAATCATAAAGATAAACACCTTTACCTTTTTCAATATCTATAGGTTTTTTAGAGAAAACCGGATCAATTTCCTTTTCTTTCATAATATTTAGTCTTTAAATACAGTTCCTTCCCCGCCTAAAGCTTTAGATATAGGATTGTTTTTATTAGCAGAACTAATTATAACTCTATTAGTCCCTTTTTCCAGGGCTTCCTTAGCAGCCATTACCTTTCTTTTCATTCTACCCTCTGCTATATTCAATGCTTCTTCAAGTTCTTTTTCTCCTTTAACTTCTTGTATCAGGCTATCTGGATCTTCAACATCTTTTAAAAGTCCTTCTACATCTGTAAGTAATAAAAGATCAGTAGAAAATTCACTTGATATAGCTGATGTTAATCTATCAGCGTCAGTATTTACAGCGGTACCTTCATAGGAAAGCATTGGGAGACCCACAACTGGAATATATCCAGATTCCAATAGTTTAGATAAAAGATCAGAATTTACATCACTTGGTTTTCCTGAATAATCTCCTCTAAGAACTTTTTTCTTTCCTTCCTTTTTAATTATTATAGTATCTTTACGTTCTCCTTTTATTAGCCCACCAGATATACCTGAAAGCCCTACGGCGTCGACATCTCTCTTTTGTAATTCTTCTACAATATTTTGTCTAACTAACCCCATACTCATCTTTATGATATCCATCGTTTCTTCGTCTGTATACCTACCTGAAACTCCAGAAACACTCTCAACGTATTTCTGTTCTTTTCCTACTTTCTCACTGATTTCTTCGACAACTGCACTTCCACCATGTGTTATTACAAAATTCCTCTCTTGGGTTGAAAGATCATCAAGTATCTTTTTTCTCTCAGCTCCTTCAGTACCACCTATCTTTACAACAAACCTCATTATTTCTGTTTAGTTAATAAATAGAATCTATTGTTCCTATAGGTCATTTTTATCTAAGTTTTGTATAGATCATTGATTACTAGCTTTATCTTCTATATAATCAACAAACTCCGAAGATATATCTATACCTGTAGTTTCTTCTAATGCCTTAAATTCAAGCGAATGATTTACTTCTACTACTGTATATTTTCCCCCTATTTCTATTATATCAACTCCAACAAACCCTCCTCCAACAGCTTCAGCTGCTTTTATTGATATTTCTCTAATTTTTTCGTTTATTTCACATTCCCTAGTTTCAGCTCCTCTAGCTACATTTGTAACCCAATGCTTGTTTTCTCTATACATCGCTGCTAAAGCTTTATCTTCCGTAACAGCTACTCGTATATCTCTACCAGGTTTTTCAACATACTCCTGAAGATAGAAGACTGAATGCTCATAGTGTCCAAGCTGTTCTTTATGTTCAAATACTGCTTCAGCTGCTTCTCTATCATTTGCTTTAGCTAGTAAACGAGCCCAAGAACCTACTAGTGGCTTAATAACTATAGGGTATCCAAGTTTTTCCGCAGTTTGAAGTGCTGATTTTTTTGTAAAAGCTACTTTAGTCTTAGGTGTCTGTATTCCTTTCTCCTCTAATGCTAGGGTGGTTTCAACTTTGTTACCACAAATATTAGCTGTGCTATAACTATTAATAGCAGGTATTCCGTGTGATTCAAAGAAACGTACTGAATATATTCCTCTAGAATAACTTCCAGCTCTATTTACAACTACATCAAATGTTTCTATATCTAATCTTTCTGATTTTTCGTTTGAGAATACTTCTATCTCATCTGGAGATAAAGATATATCTCTAGTATCAATTTTTACTAAGTTATGGTTTCTATTACGGATTTCTTCTAATAACAGTTTTTCGTCTTTGCGTATTCTTGAATGTAGAAACCCTATCTTCATTTAGATTTTTTATCTCTTTTTAGCTCACGCCTACAAGTATTTTTTATTCTCCCCAGTCTTCCTCTATATCAGGAGCTTCATCTAGTTCTAACGGACCTGTTCCTACTACTTCAAGTTCTGCTCCACAACTTACACAATCAACTATTTCCCCTCGTTCAACCTCCCAGTCTATTTCGACCGTTGCTCCACAAATAGGACAATCTGTCATTTTTTCACTTCTATATTTTTTTATTTAATATAAGTTGAGTACTTATAGATTGAGTATGGTCTAGGTTACGGATTTTTGTTACTATTTTATTTAGTTCTTGAGTGTTTCGAGTGTCAGTAGCAGCTATTATGTCTTTTTTCCCTCCTACTTCCCAGACAAAATCTATTTGGTTCCAATTAGAAATTTTTTCGCTTATTTCAGGTATCTTCGATTCTGGATTTATCTCTAGTTTTACCATGGATTTTATTCTTTCCGTGTCTGTAGAAAGAGTAAAATTTATGACCCCATCTTTCAACATTTTCTCTACTCTATTCCTAACAGTTCCTTCACTTGTTCCTATTTCTTCAGCTATTTCGGTATATGGTTTTCTTGCATTTTGTTTTAGTGAGTTAATTATTTCTGCGTCAGTTTCATCCATTATTTATTGTTTTTACTAATGGTTACTTAGAATATTAACAATATTAACTTTACGAAAAATAAGTTTTTATCTACGAATTTCTATATATAATAAAACTTATTTATCGGGACTAAAACACAGAAAATGAATTATATAGTTCATAAAGATTGATATATTTCAAAAAGAAATAAAAAAAACATATTTCCCTACGAATTTCGAAAGAACAGAATATTATTCCTTGGATCCGTTTAATAAATGTGGATTGGACAGAAAAATATCGGCCGAAATCTCTCTCAGAAGTCAGGGGAAACAATAAATCAGTAGAAAACCTAAAAAAATGGGCAGAAAACTGGGAAAAAAACAAAAAACCTGCATTAATACATGGAAGGCCAGGAATAGGGAAGACAAGTTCACTTTATGCCCTCGCAAATGACAAAGAATGGGATATAGTAGAGCTAAACGCAAGTGATAAAAGAACATCTAAATCAATTAAAGAAATAACAGAAGCATCTAAATCTACTGCATTGACAGGAAAAAAAAGATTGATAATACTCGATGAAGCCGATAATCTACATGGTAATGCTGACAGAGGAGGGGCAAAAGCAGTATCAGATCTATTAAAAAAGTCAGAACAACCTATAGCTTTAATAGCGAATCAGCCTCATGAAATACCCAGAGGTATAAGAAATAAATGTGAAGAGATAAAATTCAGAAATGTAGGAAAACGATCAATAATACCTGTTCTACGTGACATAATAGAAAATGAAAATATAGAAATAAAAAAAGAAACTCTCGAAGAGATAGCTGAAAGGAACTCAGGAGATCTTAGAAGTGCAATAAAAGACCTACAAGCTATACTGAGTGGAAGTAGTATAGAAGATCATACCATCACAACATCTCAAAGAGACAGAGAAGAAGATATATTTAATTTTTTAAATACAATTCTAAAAAATGATTTTGACCTAGAAAATGTATTAAGAAAATCCAGAGAACTAGATAAAAGCCCTAAAGAACTATTCAAATGGATAGATGAAAATATATCAAAAGTATATTCACAAGAGGAGTTAGAAGAAGCATACAGTCTTTTATCACGTGCTTCAATATATCTTAACAGAACCCAAGAAACACAGGACTATTCTTTTTGGAGATATGCCGGAGCTATGTTGATAGGTGTAGGAACAGCAAAAAAAGAATCAAAAGGAGGATGGACCCGTTATTCACCACCAAGATGGGAGAGTAAAAGTAAAACTAAAGCAGAGAGAAAAATAGCAAAAAAAGAAATAACAAGTATAGATTCAACTAGAGAGCTTCTACCCTATATAGAGTTAATACTTGAAGAAGGTCAAACGATAAACCATATTTCCTGGTTAGGTCTTTCAACAGAGGAAATAAAAGAACTTACAGGATGGAACGAAGAAAAAATAGAAGAAAAGACAACTAAAAACAAATCTGAAAAAACCAAAAAAGAAAAGAAAACTCAAGAAAAAGGAAAAGAAGAAGACAAAGGAGGGCAGAGTAGTCTTTCCCAATTCTAATACTTACTATATGTTATATTATATTATATTATATAAAATATAGAGTATATTTCTAGGTCTAAGAGAAACTCAATAGCTCCTTTCTTTTGGTTCATATCCAGACATAGATACTTCTTTATATTCTACTATAGGTTTATTATCCTCTCTGTATACAAGAGTATGTTTTAGCCAGTTTTCGTCATCTCTTTCTTTATAGTCATGTCTCCAATGAGCTCCTCTAGACTCTTTTCTCTCAAAGGCCCCTTTAACTATAACTTCTGCTACATCTATTATTGATCTAAGCTCTAATGTATGTTGTAGATCTGTATTAAATGTAGAAGAGGAGTCATGTACTGTTACATCCTTATATTTATCTTTTGCTTCATTTATTTTTTCCATGGCTTTCTTTAGTCCTTCCTCTTTTCTAAATACACCAACATGTTCCCCCATTACTTTCTGAACTTCCTCCCTAAGATCGGATTGATGTGTGCCTACGCCACTTCTATCCAGAAGTTTTTCTATCTTTTCTCTTTCTTCATTTGTTGCTTTTTCTACTGCTTTTTCAGATATATTTTGAAGATTTTTAGCTGCATGTTCTCCAGCTCTTTTTCCAAATACAGCTAACTCCAATAAAGCATTACCTCCAAGACGATTTGCTCCGTGTACTGAAACACATGCACATTCTCCTGCTGCATAAAACCCTGGAAGTTCAGTAGCCCCATTAGGATCTGTAGAAATACCCCCCATTATATAGTGTTGCCCAGGCTTTACAGGTATTGGTTCTACTACGGGATCAACATCTTCAAAGTCTTCTGCTAATTCTTTTATTTGGGCTAATCTTTCCTCTATTTTTTCTCTACCAAGATGAGTTATGTCTAGATGTACTGTTTCATCTTCAAATCCTCTCCCCTCCCTAACTTCTATAAGTTCCGCCCTTGATACTACATCTCTGGAAGCCAGTTCACCAGTGTGTGTAGCATACCCACGTTCATATAGAAAACGTTCTCCTTTATTATTATAAAGAATACCTCCTTCACCCCTACATCCTTCAGTTATCAATATTCCAGTACTTGGAAGTGTTGTAGGATGGAATTGAACAAACTCCATATCCTCAAGTGGAACCCCCGCTCTATATGCCATACTCATACCATCACCAGTACACGAGACAGCATTTGTTGTATGATCATATACTTCTCCAACCCCTCCTGTAGCGAAAATAGTAGCACCTCCAACAAAACCTTCTACTTCACCGGTTTGAAGATCTATAGCTACCACTCCATGAGCTTTACCATTTTTTCTAACTAGTTTTGTAACAAACCATTCATCATATACCTCCACACCCCGTTTCAGAGACTGCTCAAATAAAGTATGTAAGAACATATGTCCAGTCTTATCACTAGCATAAGTAGTCCTATTAACATCATGTCCACCAAAAGCCCTCTGAGCTACTGTCCCTTCTTCTTCTCTTGAAAATGCCATCCCCATGTTTTCTAGAGCAATCACTTCATCAGGAGCTTCTTCCGCCATCGCCTCTATAGCCTCCTGATCTCCAATATAATCACTACCTTTTATTGTATCATACGCATGGTCCTCAATACTATCTTCCTCAGAAAGTGCTGCATTTATCCCTCCTTCGGCAGCTCCAGTATGAGATCTTACTGGATGTAATTTTGATATAACACCTACATCTGCACCGGCTTCATGTGCAGCTATTGCTGCCCTTAAACCTGCACCTCCACCTCCTACCACAAGTACTTCATGTTTTCTCATAAAAACTGGTTGGATGTCTTAAACTTAAGGCGTTCTGATTATCTTTCAAAAATTATAACCTTAAGTAATGTTAATAGCTGTAAAGAACTCCATCTTATGTGGAGTATATAATTTAGATAACTATTGAATAATTTATTAGTATATTTTAGTTATATCAAACTTTTAATTTTATAGTTACTTTCTCCAGAAGGCTAGTTTCCTCTTAGCAATATCTTTTGACATTTCCTTTATTGCTTTTGTAGGAGATATACCTTTTGGACATACTTCTGTACAGTTAAACTGTGAATGACATCTCCATAACCCATGTGGGGTGTCTAATAACTCAAGTCGTTGCTTTGTTTTTCCTCCTCCTTCTCTTTCATCTTTATAAAATCTATATGCTTTAGCTAATGCCGCTGGACCTGGATATTCTCCGTCAGATTTTGCTGGAGTACATGATGATGTACATGCTCCACACCATATACAGTCTAAGACTGTATCTATATTTTTTCTGTTTTCTGGTGTTTGTAAATATTCCCTACCTCCTTCTGGTTTATCTGTTGGATCAAACCAAGGCTCTACAGACTCCATTCTATCATAGAATCCTTCCATTTCAACTACAAGGTCTCTTATAACCTCAAATCCTGGTAGAGGTTCTATCTGTATAGGTTGATCTAGATTTTTTATCTGTGTATTACAAGCTAGTCTCTGATTACCATTTATATATAATGCATCGCTCCCACATCTTGCCATTCTACACGAATGGCGTACTGTTAAAGTAGGATCCTGTTCGTTTCTTACCTGTATTAATGCATCTAATACAGTCATTCCTTCTTCTCTTTGAACCTCATATGTTTCAAAATGCGGTTCATCATCTTCTTCAGGTATATATCTAAATATATTTAGTTCAATATTAGTAGATTCTACCTCATCTTTCTCTCTTTTTTCTCCTTTATCCCATTCAATTTCAGATTGTTTTTCTACAGCCATTGTTATACCATCCCTGTGAAAGCATAAAAGATTAAAATACCTTGTATAAAAAGAGCTACACTAAAAACTACAAAAAAATATTTTAAAGCTTTCTGTGTTTTATGGCTAAATCCTTGCTCTAATAATACACCATAAAGCCCATACATACCATGATATATCGAAAAGCCAAGGAGTAAGATAGCTATGGACTGATATAATATAGCAGGTATATCTAAAGTAGTAGATAAAGTTATACCTAAAAAGTCTCTATTTGCTTCTATTATACCCTGAGACATTCTTTCTACAGTATTAGAAGCATCTATTTTGTTGGCCCCTACTAAGAAATGCTCAATACCAAAATGAAGCCCTAAAAGAATCACTAGGCCTACACCTGTAACTCTCTGTAGTAACCATGCATTACTTGATTTTAAGCTCATAGTAGAAAGAAAGGCACCCCTATTATAACTATAGCAAAACTTAAAGCTACACTAAGATAGAAAAGCTGTTCTTGTGTGTCCAGCGCTATAGACATATCGAAAAGAACCACACGTAATCCATTAAGAGCATGAAATACAAATGCTGCAAACAACCCTACCTCAAGAACACGAACTATCGGTTGAGTCTCTAACAAATGTATTACTGAAGTAAATGTTTCATGCCCTATCCAGAAAGCAGTCCCCAATACAGCCAGATGTAAAATCAAATATAAAGAAAGTACAATACCCGTAAATCTATGTAGATAAAAACCTACTGAACCTGGTAGCTGCTTTTTCCATCTTCCAACATCTTCAACACGCCCCCTATCATAGCCCTCTGTACCCCCACTCATCCCACTTTCACCCTAGATTCCTCTATATCCTCCTCAAGTTCTTCCACTCTATTTCGCAATATTTCTTTCAAATAAGCTTCAACCTCCATATCCTCTGGCACCTCTAAAGGCCTATATTTTATTCCATTTTTCTCTTCTATATTTTTGTGTTTTTTGGAATAAATTGTAGATTCAACCACCCTATTCATCCAATCCCGTATATCTAGGCGCCATATATCTTTTTTATCAGTAAAATAAACACCTGCCAAATAGTTATCAACACTCTGACGCTCTAAAGGTTTATCAATTCCAGGTAGGTCCTCCTCTTTAACCATACTGAAAATTTAGCAGGAAAGAATATTAAGGTGACGAAGGAAAACCCAAACTCCAATCAACTATACTTATAGTATATAGATATCCTAAACATCAACTTCACAAAAAAGATCTTAAATCTTTGATTTTTACGTAAAACTAGGTATGCTATCCTTTATTTTATTTCCTTCTTTTTATAACGAAAAATAAAGAAACTATAAAGGCAGTTATTGTTAAAATAGGTGTAAATCCAGGTTGTTCATTTTGATTATTTTGACTTAAATTTTGAGCTCTCTGCTCCAATTCGCCTAGTCTCTCTTCTAGTTTAGAATTGTTTTCCTCCAAGTTATTAATTACTTCTTGGTTTTGTTTTATTTCCTCTTCAAGGTCGTTTATCTGAGTATTCTTCTGCTGTATCTGTTGTTGTAGACGTTGTCTTAATTCACTATTATTTCCATCTGTATCTTCCTGTGCAACACTTACTCCTGCTGAAGCCATTCCCATACCAAAGACAATACTAAAGATAAGAACTCCTAACCAGATCTTCCTAACCATACTTTATATATTTATATGTTTAATAATAAAGTTTCAGTAATCTTTGTCATACACTAGCCCTATATATACCATGTATAAACAACAAGATATAATTTTTTTATCTTTCATATGGTGAACCGGCTTGAAGTCAAGCCCCGAGACACTTGACTCACTCATCTGTAGATATAACGGAATATTGAAGAGTTAACCCATTATATGACGATTATGGGAGAATATAATCCTTCAGAAGCTATACGCCAGATTGAGGCGAACGAGAATACGTACAAAATGGCGGACCTCACCATACTAGAGGAGCAGGGTCTATGTGATCTAGACAGTCTCCCAGTAAGTATTAGAGTACTTCTTGAGTCTGTACTAAGAAACATGGACGGAGATGAGATAACTGAAGAAGATGTAGTAAATACTGCATCATGGAGTCCTGACGTTCCAGACGTCGAAGTTCCATTCACACCTTCTCGGGTAGTTCTTCAGGATCTTACTGGAGTTCCAGCAGTTGTAGATCTAGCAGCTTTAAGATCAACTGTTGATAGATATGATAAAGATCCTTCACTTGTTGAGCCAGAAGTTCCCTGTGATTTAGTTATAGATCATAGTGTACAAGTCGATTTCTATGGATCTGAAGATGCATTTGAACGGAACGTTGAAATGGAATATAAAAGAAACGGTGAAAGATACAAGGCACTAAAATGGGCTCAAAATGCCTTTGATAATTTTAGAGTGGTTCCACCCGGAACAGGAATTGTACATCAAGTTAACCTTGAATACCTAGGCAGAGTAGTGCATTCACGTAAACAGAATGGTGATAATTGGCTTTTACCAGATACACTAGTTGGTACAGATAGTCATACACCAATGATTGGTGGTATAGGAGTTGTTGGTTGGGGAGTTGGAGGTATAGAAGCAGAAGCAGCTATGTTAGGACAACCAATAACAATGAAGCTTCCAGAAGTAGTAGGTGTTAAACTTACCGGTGAGCTACCTCAAGGAGCTACAGCTACTGATCTAGTATTACATGTAACAGAGCTTCTACGTGATGTTGGTGTAGTAGATAAATTTGTAGAATTCTTCGGACCAGCAGTAAAGACATTAACAGTACCAGATAGAGCAACCATATCAAATATGGCACCAGAGCAGGGATCAACTATTAGTTTATTCCCAGTTGATGAAGCTACCCTAGACTATTTAGAGCTCACTGGAAGAGATCCTGAACATATAGAGATAGTACGTGAATACCTTGAAGCTCAAGGTCTTTTTGGAGAACAAGAACCAGAATATACCGAAGTAGTGGAACTTGATCTATCAACAGTAGAACCAAGCCTTGCAGGGCCTAAGCAACCCGAACAACGAGTGGAGCTTAATAATATGAAAACCCACTTCAGAGAACTTCTACATGACGAATTCAAAGACAACCTACAAAACATAGATGAAAATGAAATTGAAAGATGGATAGGAGAAGGAGGATACGACAATGGACAAACATCTAGTAGTAAAAAGCCGGAGATAGGTGAGCTTTCAAAGAAAGTACCAATAGAGATGAATGGAGAGCAAACAGAAATTGGGCATGGAAGCGTAGTTGTAAGCGCGATAACAAGCTGTACAAATACATCAAATCCATCAGTAATGCTTGCTGCAGGATTGCTAGCTAAAAATGCAGTAGAAAAAGGACTAGATGTACCAGAATATGTAAAAACCAGTCTTGCACCAGGTAGTAGAGTAGTTACAGAATACCTAGAAAAATCAGGTCTCCTTCCATATCTAGAAGAACTTGGATATAATGTTGTAGGATATGGTTGTACAACATGTATTGGTAATTCGGGACCACTACCAGACCCTGTAGAGAAAGCCATAGAAGAAAATGATCTCTGGACAGCAAGTGTCCTAAGCGGTAATAGAAACTTCGAAGCTAGAATACATCCAAAAATACGTACAAATTATCTAGCAAGTCCCCCACTAGTAGTAGCATATGGTCTAGCAGGTAGGATGGATATAGATCTTAGAGAAGATCCAATTGATACAGATAAAGAAGGTGAACCTGTCTATCTAGAAGATATATGGCCAGACCCTGATGAGATACATGAATCTATACACAATGATGTGGATCCATCAATGTTTGAAGAAAAATACTCTAATATATTCGAAGGAGATGAACGTTGGGAAAACTTAGAGGCTCCAACTGGAGATGTATATGAATGGGACAAAGAATCAACATATATACGTGAACCCCCTTTCTTCAAAGATTTCCCAATAGAAAAGCCTGGAGTGGACAATATAGACAAAGCACGATGTTTAATGTTACTAGGAGATACAGTAACTACAGACCATATAAGCCCTGCGGGACCATTTAGTGGAGATCTACCTGCAGGACAATGGCTTAAAGAACAAGGAGTTGAACCTAAAGACTTTAACACATATGGATCAAGAAGAGGGAACCATGAAGTAATGATGAGAGGTACATTTGCTAACGTAAGAATAGAAAATGAAATGCTAGATGATGTCGAAGGAGGATACACTATATATCAACCAACGGGAGAAGAAACAACAGTTTTTGAAGCCAGTGAAAGATACCGTGAAGAAGGAATACCACTAGTAGTATTAGCAGGAAAGGAATTTGGAACCGGATCAAGTAGGGACTGGGCAGCAAAAGGAACAGATCTCCTAGGAGTTAAAGCAACTATAGCAGAAAGCTATGAAAGAATATACAGAGACAACCTAATTGGAATGGGAGTATTACCATTAAAATTCCAAGAAGGAGACTCATGGGAATCACTAGGACTAGAAGGATCAGAAAAATACAGAATACAAGGACTTGAAGATGGTCTTGAAACAAATGCTGAATTAAATGTAATAGCAGAAAAAGAAAACGGATCCAAAGTTGAATTCCCAGTAACTGCACAGGTAGGAACACCAGCCGGAGTAAAATATGTTGAAAACGACGGTATCTTACACTATGTCCTAAGAAAACTACTAAAAAATAACTAAATTAGTATTATCCTGTAAAACATCTCTATAACTTATTTTACTAGCTAGGAGGAGAGTTCTCTGTTCTACTACCCATTTTAGATAAACGGGCTCACAGGGTCTACATTCTCTTAAGACTCTATTTTAGACAACCTTTAACCCTACACAATCTATTCCTAATCCTCACTATAGAACATTTTATAGATTGGTTCTGTATTTCTACAATTTTTGAAACCTATATATCAGAATTACAGAATTATTTTTTTGTCTACATTGCTTTACTATAACAAGTTTTCTGGGTATTTTAAAATTTTTTCTAGGATGTTGTAGACCCTCTTCCGTACTGACATATATATCTATTAGTGTCTGTAGCTGTTCACTTTACTGTAGCACTTTACGTGTATCTATTCAGTATCAGGATGTTCTAGGATGCTGTAAGGAAGAATAATACCACCTATCTTGTTAACACTATTCACTAATAAAAGAAACATAACATCATCTACCTTAAAATTTAAAAAAGTTAGATCTATTTAATATATCGTTCAGGATTAACTTTAAGTATTTTATCATCATTTTCAGCAGGTAATCCTCTTCCATCTCTGTTGCTTGTAGATATATAAAGAAATCCGTCAGCACCTTTCTTTACAGCCCTCAATCTTCCATAATCAGTTAAATGTTTAGTCAGATTTTGAACTTCTCCATTTTCTATTTGTGCTTTATAAAGTCCGTTTCCCCTAAGTCCGGCAAAGAAAATACTTCCTTTATAGTAAGTAGCTCCAGCTGGTGCCCAAGTTGTTCCTTCAGCATATATTTCCGGTGTCCTCATATCTTCTCTATTTTGGTCTGCCTCAATTATTGGCCAACCATAATTTTCTCCTGCAAAGATTTTATTTAATTCGTCATTTTGACTATCACCATGTTCAGTTGCCCAAAGTTGCTCATCTATCCATACTAGTCCTTGAGGATTTCGGTGACCATAACTATAAACAGAATTATTCCAAGGATTACTTTCAGGGATTTCTCCATCAGGATTTAACCGTAGAATTTTACCTGCAAGATTATTTTTATTTTGCGCCCAACCTGGCTCACCTGCATCTCCAACAGTAATATAAAGCTTCTCATCAGGTCCAAAGTCTATCCTTCCACCATCATGGTAAGAAGCCCCAGGTATATCATTAATTAAAACAGTACTATTAGAAAGTTGATTTCCTCTAAGAGTATATCGAACTACTTTATTCTGCAACATATCATCTTTTTCAGTTGTCATATATAGATATATCCAGTTGTTCTCCTCAAAACTCGGATGTTTCGTAACACCTAATAGTCCACCTTCACCACGATTTTCAACTTCTTTAATCTGATACGAATTCTGAAAACCGTTATCATTTGATTTAATCCTCAACAGGGTTCCAGGCCTTTCAGTAACTAGCATATCTCCACTGGGTAAAAACTCGATTGCCCAGGGAATTTCTAAATTTTCTGAAACAACAGAAATATTAGCCTCTCCAGAAGATTGTGGCTGAATGAATTGGTAGATTAAACCACCAGAAATCAAAATAAAAACTGAAAAAATAATTATATATATCTTTTTACTTTTCATTAATTACCATTGAATTTTATATCATCTAAAACTTAATACTATATATGAATATACACAAAAAACTATAAAAATGATATTAGATTATTTAATTAAAAATTTAATATTCTTTTATGTATTTCAAAGTTTCTCGCCAAATATAAGAAAATAACTTGTTCCAATAATACCTATTATAGAAGCTACGGTAAATGACAGGTTTGGACTGAAACTATATATCCAGCCACCAAAAAATCCGCTTGGAATACCGATAGTGTTTCTTATAAAATAATATGTACCTGTAACCCTACCTTCAGTGTTTTCCTCTGCGGCCCCAACAATTAGAGCCTTATGAGATGGGAGACCAGCGAATCTTAGACCTGAAAAAGCAAAAAGTAATATAAGTACCCACTGGTTTCTGGGTGAGTTAATCAACAATATAGGAAATAAACTATATACTATAAAGCTAAAAGCTACCACTTTTCTTAAACCAACCTTTTCTGCAAGCCTAGATACAGGCAACATAGTCAATAAAGCAATAGACATTTCTACAACAATTAATAACCCAAAAAAAGCATCAGGATTTAAATTTAAGCCCAAACCTGTAAATCTTATTTCCATCACCTCAGTAACAACAATAATAAAAAATACATATGCCATACCATTAGCAAACCTTATAATAATATCAGCAAAAAGCAAAGGTCTAACATTTTTAGGTATATTTCCTAGATCCTTCAAAATCTGATATACTCCCTCAAATTTTTCCCCAATTGGTCCGTGGTCTGATCCATATAAAAAGTATTGTAGAACAGTTCCGATAATAGAAAATATAAGGCCAATGGCAAGAATAACCTGAAATCCAGTTTCAAATTCCGTCGCTAATACAAGTATAAACGCAGCAATTAGAGGACCTAAAAGAAAACCAATTCTTCGGAAGGTCTCCGTACTTGCAAACCCAGACGTTAAATTAGAGTTAGATACACTCTGTTTAACTATAGCAAATGTTGCTCCAAGGCCCAATGAACTCCAAGCCTGAGATAAAAAAAGACCTGCAAAGACCCATATCCAGACTGGTATAGTAAAACTAGAAAATGATATATCACCTATTTCAGGGGTTATTAACCAAACAAAAAAGCCAAGAGAAGTTGTAGCCCCAAAAAATGTTAGTGATTTCCTAGAACCTATCTTATCTGATATTTTACCTCCAAGATATGGATAGAATGCAGATATAATCTGTCCAAAGCTTCCGAAAGCACCAATAACAATAGCACCTGCACCCAATACACTAAGATATCGAGACATATATCGAGATGTCATTTGAAACCCTAGACTAAAAGCAAACATAGCAATAGAAAGAACTAAAACGTCCTTCTCTAGATTTAAAAACTGTTTAAAAACATCTAAAACACTATTAGACATCTACTATCTAATTAAGAGAAATAAAATAGTAAAAACTTACTTACAATACAAAAAATTTAGTAAAATCTCCTCAAACCTAATCGAGAAACATATATAAATATAAAATATGTAATTTATCTTCCAGGCCTAAAATTATATAGTTATATGTATTGACTTGGATATGGAGTTTCAAAAGACATTCAAAGATGAATTAAAAAAAGTTCCGTCTCAATTCTACAAAGAGGACTTATTTGTACCTGCTATAGGAAACTTAGATGCTGAGGTTATGTTAGTAGGAGAAGCCCCTGGAAAACAAGAAGTTAAACAAGGTAAACCGTTCGTAGGAAGAGCAGGAAAAGTACTTAATAATATACTAGAAGAACTAGATGTGAAAAGAAAGAATCTCTATATAACAAATATAGTTAAGATTCGACCACCTAACAACCGAAACCCTACTAAAGAAGAAAAAGAAGCATGGAAGTCAGTATTAGAAGCCGAAATCAAAAAAGTAAACCCCAAAACATTGGTTACACTCGGAAATGTTGCAACTAAAGAACTACTTAAAACAACAAAAGGCATCTCCAAAATACATGGTAAAATTTTCCAACAAAATGGATGGCAAATCATACCCACATTCCATCCAGCAGCTACACTTTATAACCCTGAAACTAGACCATTACTAAAAAAAGATTTAATGAACGTATTCAAAAATAAAGAAAAAAATCAGACTACATTAGACGATTTATGACTTAGAAAATTAAACCATTAGAATATAAAATTTTCCTTTCCATAAAATAAGGGTTAATAATACATAATTCACTAATCTACAAAAGATTATATTCCGTACATCTCCAATATACAAGACAAAATTCTCTAATCTGAAACCCTACTAAACCACAAGAAGAAAGTCTAACGGAGGGCCGGAACCGAGAATCGAACCCGGGTCTTGGCCTCCACAGGCTCTTTCTTTGTTTACCGAAAATCGAGGTACAGAGACCAATTTTTGACCTTATTTCAAGGTTTGCTAAAACCATATTCAAAGTTAGAATGATTTTCTTTAAAAATCCCCACTTTGATGAGCGTTATAATTAACTAAGTAAAAATGACAATATAACCGGTTAGAAAAACTTGATAAATACAATATTCAGCTCTTAAAGTTCTATAAACATAGCTGAGACAACAATCTCAGGAAACCAATATGCAACTATGATAAAGTACTTATAGAAGACCGTAGAGAACCCCTAGTCAAAATAGGGTGAGTAAGACAGTAATTTTTTTGATTTATGCTTCTGTTTTGACTGCTTTTTTTGTTTCTTCTACCGTCTCAACCGTTTGGTTCTCTACTTCATCTAGACCTTGGAGTAATGGATCTACTTGTTCGTCGAAGATTTCTATGTTTTCCTCTATTGTTTCAACGTAAGCTTCTAATGTGTTTTCTAGGTTTTGTTCAAATACTTCTATTGCTTCTTCGTTTGACTGTTGAAATGCTTTATATGCTTCATTGTATA
>JAHENH010000083.1 GCA_018609935.1 Halobacteriales archaeon
CTCCATATTTAGAATTAGAGTTTTAAACATTTTTAAAAGTTTGGTTGGGCAAAAGTTTGGTTGGACAGGGGGGCTTAAGTCCAAGGACAAGAGTCAGATAATGTTTTTTTACCCTGCCCAGGCGACCCTGACAAGGTGTGAAGACGGATGCTAAACCCCCCATTTAATATGTATACAAAAACATTTAAAAAGCAGGAGGGTGAAGGTAAAAAGCAGGGGGGCGAAGGTGATAAGACGAAGAAATAGCAGTGTGTAAATGTGGCCCTTCTGACTGCAATTTTACTTCTTTTTTACCCCTGCCGTGAGCTTTATTTGGTATCCTCCTGTAAGCCTTCAAGCTCCGCTTTGATAGTAAAAAGTACCTTGATGGATACTAGAATAAAACCATATATCGAAAAGCCTAGAATACCCATTGTTATTAGTGTCAGGAAGCCTAAAGCTGAGATCAGAAAGAACAAACCTAAAACAGCTCCGACGCCTAAACTCGCGGAAGTTAACAATTCTACCATTTTATCACAAAACTATTTATGCCTTAAGTTTTTTAAAAGTTTTGGAAATCGATCTCTAGAATATCTTCAACCTAAACTCAGCAGAGTATCAATTGTGATAAAATAACCTATGTAATGGATGTAGACCATGTAAGGGGGTAAACGGAATTGTACACACGTCACACACGCACGCACGCATGAAAAATGTTTATTTCAATCCCGTGTGCGTAACCAACAAATACCCGTTACATGCTCTACATAGTCTACATTTCAATATCAAAATATAAACATAGTTATAAAAATGTTAACCTATTAATTACAAATGTGATAAAATGGTTGAAAAAGAACGACCTAATGATAAAGTAAAATTTCGAGTAAAAGTGGGAAAACGTGGAAATAGTTTGGCTGTAACACTGCCTAAACATTTAATTGAATACCTTGAAATTGAACAAGGTGATAAAATTGAGATGCAACCTGAAAATGGTAAATACGGTAAATATATAAGTGTGTGGAAGAAAAAAGATGTAATAAAAAATAATGATCAAAATGAAAAATGAGAATAATATAATTCCTGAACAGCTTCAAGATCCAGAATTTCGGTTCACAAAAGTAAAGAAAAAGAGTAAAAAAGCCTTTGAGGAGGGTTGGAATAAAAACCCTGAGAATAACTACCAGTATGATTCTGAGGAATTACAAAAACACATCCGAAGAGGTGGAAATTATGGAGTATTGGTAGGAAGAAATAATTTGATAGTAATAGATTCTGATAGTAAATTAATGGAAAAAATTGTAGAGAAAAATCTACCTGATACATTCAAGGTTAGGACAGGAGGAGGCGGAGCACATCATTATTATTTCTGTCAAACACACACCCTGAACGAAAAAGAATACAAACTAAATAATGGGGAAAACCATATGGGAGAGCTTGAAATAAAGAAGGTTCAGGTGATGGGGCCAAACTCTACCCACCCTACAGGAAATAAATACAAAATTGAGAATAATCAAGAAATAACTAAGATTTCTGAGGAAGAATTAAAAAGAAGTCTAAGCGCCTTTTTAGATATAAATACGATCAAAAACAAAAAATCAAGGCCTAAAATTGAAATAGACGAGGATATACCTTTAAGGAAAATTATAAATAGTGAAAAATGGAAAGATGATGGTAAGAATTGGCGCAGATATTGCCCACATTTTCAAGGTTCACATTCTGATAACCCTGAAGAAGCAGAAAGTATCTGGGGGTTCGTCCTAGATCCTGAAAATTATCAATGGTTCTGCCACTACCATAATGTTGGCGGAGGATTAACCACTTTATTTCCTGTACTAAAAGATAAATTGACATGTGAGGAAATAAAAAATAACCAAATACCTATATCAAAATTAGAGGAATACAAAAAAGACCTAAATGATAAATTTGATCTAAACCTTAAGATAAATTCTTGGAAAAAAGTTAAAGATCTATATCAAAAATCAAATAACAATCAAGATATAACTAAGAAATATTGCCGAGAAAAGGCTAAAAACCTGATAATAGATAAATATAATATAATAACTAATTTAAACTCTGGCCAAATATGGTTGTTTGAAGATGGGTGTTATCAACGGAATGGCGAGAAAAAGTTGAAAACTCTACTTGATGAAAATCTAAGCGAACATATGACCATTCGAGAAAAAAGAGAAATAATCGATAAAGTAAGATCTGCAACGCAACAAAGAATGAAAGATTTAGATAAAGGGAAAAGATTTATACCTCTTAAGAATGGTTGGTTTGATTTAGAGGATTGGGAATTGAAAAACCCTGATCCTAGTTATTTCATAACAACTAAATTACCTGTAAAATACGACCCTAAAGCCGACTGTCCAAAATTCAAAAAATTTGTTGATGATGTAGTAGAAGGAAATAATACAGAGATATTAAAAGAAATTTTAGGCTTCATAATTTTCCGTGGATACCCAATTGATAAAGCAATAATGTTGTATGGAGAGGGGGCTAATGGTAAATCAACCTATATAAAATTAATAGAAAAATTTATAGGTACGGAAAATGTTGTGGAAAATAGCCTCCACAGATTATCAAGCAATCGGTTTGCTAAGGCAGAATTACAAGGAAAATTATTAAATATATCTCCAGATATTCCTGGAAAAACACTTAAAGACACATCAATTTTCAAAATGTTAGTAGGAGGGGACACACTCCAAGCTGAGCGGAAAAGAAAAGATCCTTTTACATTTAAGAATTATGCAAAATTAATTTATTCCTCAAACAATCTTCCCTCAACAGAAGATACAGCAGATGCATTCTTTAGGAGATGGATATTAATACCATTCCCCTACAAATTTACAAATACAGATGATGAACACAAGGATAGAGATGAACATATAGTAAAAAAGATAATATCAGAAAAAGAAAAATCAGGAATGTTGAATTTAGCTTTAGAAAAATTGAAAAAATTAGAAGAACCAGGATTTACAAAGACTAAAATAACGAAAAATATAAAACAAGAATGGCTTATTAGATCTGATCCTTTAAGAGTTTTTGTAGAGAAAAAAGTTGGAAAGAATAAAGATAATTATGTGACTAAAGAAAGATTCTATAATTCGTATGTTAATTTTTGCCTTCGGAACGATGTTCCTCCTAAAAGAAAAAGCCGAGTATCTAGATTACTGCCCACTATGATACCTACAAAAGAAGCCACACCAGATATAAATGGGAAAAGGAAGAAAGCCTGGAAGCATATAAAACTAAAAGACGAGACAGTCTTGGAGTTTAATCAGGATATTGAAGAATTTGTTGGAAAAGATGACAATACATATGGTCCTTTCAATGAGGGGGAGCAGTTGGAATTATCACGATTACCTGATTCTGAAATTAAATTTTTAATCGAAAATAACTATGTTAAAA
>JAHENH010000084.1 GCA_018609935.1 Halobacteriales archaeon
AAGGAACAAATCTCACAGCCATCCCCCCCAAAACCAAGAAACAATTAACTATAAATCAGAAATACCCCCCCCTCTACTAGTATGTTCAGTTAGAACATGAGTCCACTGACAACCCTCTTATCTCCCTAGAAAGGAAAAAATAACTTTAGATAAATTACTTAAATAGCAATTACTTAAACTTTTTAGACAAATAGTTTATCTATACAAAATGGAGTACGAGGAATGGAGACCAATATATAATAAAATAGTTAAAGAATTTGGTTTTTCCACTATAGAAGATAAAAAATCATCTATATTCTTAGAATCTAACCTAGAGTCTTTTAATCTAGACAGAATTAAAAAAATAATAAAAAATAAAGAAGTTATCGTAGTAGGTAATTCACCTCAACTTCATTCAGAACTTAAAAAAATAGATACTGGAAAAACAATAATAAGCGCAGATGCAGCAGCTAAACATCTATTAGACAAAAAGATTATATCAGATATTATCTGTACAGATCTTGATGGATCCCCCAAAACTGCTTGCAAACTCTCACATATGAATAATATTTCTATTATCCATGCACATGGAGACAATAAAGAAATAATTAAAGAATGGATAAATATGTTCAATCTCTCTAATTCGATTGGTACAACACAAACTAAACCGTTTGGAAATATCTATAACTTTGGTGGTTTTACAGATGGTGATAGATGTGTTTTTCTAGCTGATCATTTTGAAGCTAAATCTATAAATCTAGTTGGTTTTGATTTTAAAAACCCAAGACGTTCTTCTGAAAGAAAAAAGAATAAATTAGAATGGGCTAAAAAGCTTATAAAAATAATAGAAGAAAAAAGAGAGGAAAAACTAATATAAATTAAACATCAAAATAGCACCAAAAAGCTAACCAGTAGACCTTATTTCTTTAATCTACTAATATTTTTTTATTTAGGTAGATTTCTAGTTTTTTATCCCAAAAAAACTATTAACACTACTCTACTATCTTACTATTTTAATTTCTTAAGAAGTTTTAGGCCTTCTAAAAGATAAAAATTAAAAATATGGACCACTGAATCCATCCCTATTAGCACGGATATATATTCTAGAGCTACATTCTTCACATATAGCTGCACATCTTGGTTCTGTGGATCCTACATCCCAGACTTCTATATTAAAGTCTTGGGAGTTACAGACTGAACATTCTATGTTATTCTCTTCTATTTTTTGTCTTACAATTCTTCTAGCTTTTTTGTTGTTCATTTTAGAGTATTAAGTTCAAATTCAAAACCAGCAACAGGCATCTCTATATTTTTATTTTCTAAGACTTCAGGACTTACTTCACCTATTATGCCACAGTTTTCTTTGTTTATTCTTATTTTAGCAACTCTTCCCTCTATAAAAGAAGGATGAGTAGTCCGTGGTGTTTTTAGAGAACATCCAAAACCTTTTACTAATAAAGAAAGTTTAGATTTAGCTTTTTCATAAGTTGCATTAGAACTACATACTAGGGCTGCTATGTGTTTTTTTTCTTCTATTCCAGTAGTATAAGATGGATTCTTCGAGAAACACATGCCTATTTCTGATATATTCTGCGGATATTCTCTATGTGTATTATTTGAAAGAACAAATAATAAAGAAGGAGTCAACCAACCACGCATTATAGAATATTCATTACTGTAGGGGTTTTCTATATGTACTAATTTTCCTTCAGCTCCAGGTATTTGTTCTATTTTATCTACTAACATTTTTTCTTTTTCTTCTTCTGAATTAGTAAGAACAAAATTCAATAGATCTTGAAATCCAAGGCCCACCAAAGCTTCACGTACAGCATTTTCAAGTCTTGTATTCTCAGTTAACTCTCCAACAGTAGAAGCATCAGGTATACTTGGATCTAAATTATCGAAGCCATATGTCCTACCAATATCATCCACTATATCCACTGTATGCATTATATCAGATCTATATGGAGGTATGTCAACTTGGAAATGGTTATTTTCTTTTCGAGGTGAAAGTCCTGATCTTTCTAAAAGATCTGTTATTTCACTTTTTTGAAAGTTAATACCAAGTATAGACTCTATTTTATCTTTTGTTATCTGTTTCGTAGTAGTCGAAAGATTGGGTTTGACTTTTTTCTTATTTTTATATTCTATTTCTATCTTTTCTATCGTACCTCCCCTAGAATCTAGGGCATAAATTAAAATATTAAGCATTGTATCTAAAGTATCTTCATCTTCTCCAGTAAGCTCTAATAACAGATCTCTAGTTCTATCTCGCACTTCAGTTCTTGTTCCATTTATTATAGGAGGGAAACTAAAAAGCCCTATATCATCATATATAGCTGGAACTTTATCTTTGTTTTCTAGAATATGTAGATATTCTCTACCAGTAGGGTGATCTTCTAACACAGACCTAGGTGTCATTTCCTCCATCTCCATATCTCCTACAGATAAGGGAACAAATGAATCAGAATCAGGATCTATAGCTCTGTATATTATATTATCACCTTTTAACATAGAAAGATCATGTAGCCCTATAGCGCCTTTCTTTCTTTTTCTCCCAAGTGTAGAATGAAGTTTTTCTTGTAGTTGTATTAATGAATCTAGTATACCTGAAATATCCACACCTCTTACTACTGCACCAACGATGTAGGGACGAATATTAGAGACAGAATCTTCGACTGTTATTTTTTTCTCCGGATCTTCAGTTTCAGGTATATAAACACCTCTCTCAATTCCGTAATACTGTCTAAGAGACCTACCCAGTCCTTCAACACTTAATCTATCAGGACGATCAGGAACTACTTCCAGCTGTAAAATTCCATCTTTTTCATTCTCAAGCTCAACACCTAAAGAAAAAAGATCATCAATTATTTGATCTTTAGAAAGATCCTTTCCAACAAGTTTCTTTAATTCACCTATATCTATTTCTACTATAGCCATTTTTTAAGAATATAAAAATCTATAATGATATCTTGGTTATATTCTAAACTATTTTTAAAAATCATTTCTACCATAGCTCATTAACCTCCCGTAATAAATTAATATCACATAGAGTTCCATGTACGTCTCTTATATCTTCAAACCCATAAATCAGCATAAGTAACCTTTCTAGAGCTAAACCCCACGCAATAACTTCCACCTCCCTATTTATACCTAACGGATCCAAGACTTCTCGTCTAAACATACCTGAATTTCCTATTTCTATTAGTTCATCAGTTTCGGGATGTCTACCAAATATTTCAAAGCTAGGCTCTGTATATGGATTATAATGAGGTTTAAATTCTAGATCCTCAATACCAAAGTGTGAATAAAACTCTATAAAAGTACCCATTAGATCCCTAACAGACAAATCTTTATCCATAACCCAACCTTCAATTTGGAAAAATTCTAATAGATGCGTAGGGTCAAGTGTATCATTTCTATAAACTTTATCCACACTAAAAAATCGTTGAGGTGTGCTTAAATCTCTAGAGAGATATCTCATAGAAAGTGAAGTTGTGTGTCCTCTAAGAGATAATCTTTTAGCTATATCTTCACTCCACTTTTTTGTATGGCCTTTACCATTTATTGTACCGGACTCATGTACTTCCTTTACTCTATCCTGAAAATCAGGTAGTTCATCTATTTCAGATGGATCTTTTATATAAAAGGCATCCCAATGAGTCCTAGCAGGATGATCCTGAGGCATGAAAAGACAGTCATTTATAAAAAATTCAGAGTCTACATGAGGTCCTTCCATTTCTTTAAAACCCATTCCAATTAATACTTCTTTTACCCTATCTGCAAGCTGTCTTAAAACGTGTTTTCTACCTCTAAACTCAGTAGGAGGTTCAGCTTCTACATCATATGGAGCAAATTCTATATCTCTCCAACTACCATCTTCTAACATGGATCCAGTCAACTTTTTAGCTTCTTCTTTTTCTCGTTTAATCTTTTCAGCCCTTTCAGCTCCTTTATCAGTTAAAGATACTTCTATTATTTTTTCAGTATTTAGCTTTACCAAATCTCTATCTTCAAGCTTTTTACCTATTTCTTGATCTATTTGATCTTGATTATACAAATCTTCTAAGGCTTTCTCATCTTCATCAACTGGAGCCTCTAAAGGCTTTAAAATTCCATCTTCTATTTCACCCCATCCCTTTTCTCTTAGATGACCCATAGCAATCTGAAAATTATCAAAATCCTCTATATCTCCTATTTCAGTTTCACCATTTTCAACCAAATAATTAAATAAACGCCTCTCGGGTAGGCCTTCCTCAGCATATTTCTTACCCTCAGAAGTTAACTCAAATTCAAGTTTTAAATCCTCATTTATATCAACCAACCCTTTTCCCTCTAAGAGCCTTGCAGCCTGCAACGCAGGACCTTCTCCAATATCCTCTATATCAGCAATATTCTTTATTTTCCCACCTCCATCCTCATAAAGACATCTTAAAATTCTTTTTTCGTCTCTTGTTAAATTCATAGTATAAACTAGATATAATACAGTAACACATCAAGTTGTTAACTTTTATTCGATTTTAAACACCATTAAAATATTAAACTATCTTAATTACTTAGCCTATATCTAATAAAAGAAACATCATTTAATAAAATGACTGTTATACAAAATTTGATTCATTAAACCTGTTTTCTTTAAATTATTATTTTGTTAATATAGTTATTTTCTTTCTATATCAGGTGTAGGAAGATTATATTTATCGAATACATTTCGTATTTTATTTCCTATCTCTTTTATTGTATCTTTAGAATAACGATGTCCTGGGTTAAATATTACAGTCCTTAATAAATAACCATAATTATTATTTGGAGCGGGTTCGTATTCTATGTTTATTTTTAGTTTGGGTTTTTGTTTTGGGGATTTTAGGCTTATTCCTGGTGTAATACGGTTTTTAAGCCTATCAACAGCTAAAATAAAAGTCTCCTCCTCAACAGTACCACCC
>JAHENH010000085.1 GCA_018609935.1 Halobacteriales archaeon
ATTTAAACGTTCACTTGCATCTAGGAAGGCAGAAGGCTCATCTAATAAATAAATATCAGCATCCTTTGAAAGACAAGCAGCTATAGCAAGACGTTGAAGTTCACCCCCAGACAAATCCTCAGCCTGCTTCTCAAGAGGTATATCAAGTTCATTAATTAAATCTTCATTTTTCTTTTTTCTTCCTACTTCTTCTAGTATATATTCAGCACTAGCAGAAAATGACTTTAATTCTTCAATTCTTTGAGGTTTAAGTGAAACATCTAATTCTTTGTCAGCTAGCTTTTCAAAATGAGGTTGAAGTTCACTTCCTCTAAAAAATTTTATAATTTTATCCCAAGAAGCATCATTACCAAGATTTGGTTTAATCTCACCAGCTAATATCTTAAGAGCTGTACTTTTTCCAGTACCATTTCTACCTAATACTCCCACTATATCTCCTTCCCTAGGAACTGGTAGATTGTGAAGTCGAAAACCATTTTCACCATAACGATGTACTTCTTTCCCTAGGTCCTTTTCGAGCTTAATAAGTTTTATAGCTCCAAATGGACATTTACTAGCAGATATTTTATGGCCCTCTGTAACTACTTCTTCAGGAATACGTGCCTTGCCTGTTTCATCATCTATCCTAAACCCTTCAGGGCCCGTAGGTGATCGGTTTAATGGATCAAATCTAATACATTCTTTATTACATCTATCTGGATTACATAATTCATCATCTACAACAGCAGCATACTCCATTTTTAAGTTAAACCAGTTATGTAGTCTGATATAATCTTTTTTGCGAATTCATTAAAAAATATATATTCAATTCTCTTACGTTCAAGAAAGAAACAGAAAAAATAATGAGGACAGTTAATATTTAGAAAGGTATACGATACATTTTATGGAAATATCTTATATAGGTTAGATTGAATGCTATCTGAAACAATAGAAATCTTAACTTTGTTTGACTTAGATAGTAGAAATGCTAATTAAAGGAGGTAAAGTATTTTATAAAAATAAATTAAGAAATGTTGATGTTTTGATTAAAAATAATAAAATAGTGGAGATAGGGGAAGACATCAATAAGGATAAAAATAATAAAGTAGATGCCACCGAAAAATTGGTGATTCCAGGTGGTGTTGATATACATGTTCATTTTAGAGAGCCAGGATATACTTATAAAGAGGATTGGCGAAGTGGTTCACAGAGTGCTATATCAGGAGGTATAACTACAGTAGTTGACCAACCTAATACCTCTCCACCCACTATAGATGGGGGCTCATTTGATCTTAAGAGAAAACTAGCTGAAGAAAAAGCTATAGTAGATTTCGGAATAAATGCTGGAGTTACTAAAGAATGGGATTTAAGAGAACTGAAAAAAAGAAATATAACGGCATATGGAGAAATATTCATGGCAGATAGTACAGGCAAAATGGGTATATCAACGGAATTATTTAGAGAAGCTCTGAATAAAATTACAAGAAAACCTATAACAATACATGCAGAGGATCCAAAACTAATAAATAAAGAGGATAGAAAGCCAGAAGCTGAAATAAGAGCAGTAGAAAAATCTATTAATATAGCTGAAAAAACAAACTCTAAACTACACTTTGCACACATATCACTTCCTAGATCCATAGAACTTATAGAAAATACAAAACATACATGTGAGGTAACACCACATCATCTTTTTCTATCTGAAGAAAAAGTAGACAACCAGTTTAGTAGGGTGAATCCACCATTAAGAAGTGAAGATACTAGAAAAAAACTTTGGAGGTACTATACCAAGGGAAAAATAGATGTTGTAGCGAGTGATCACGCACCCCACACTGTTGAAGAAAAAAAACAAGGATCAGCAGGATTTCCAGGAGTGGAAACACTTATGCCCCTTCTACTTAATGAAGTATATAAAGAAAATTTAAAACTTACACGTGTTATAAAAACGACTTCCATCAATCCAGCTAAAATCATGGACAAAAATACAAAAGGAGAAATAAAAAAAGGAAAAGATGCAGATATAGTTATAGTAGATATAGAAAAAAGAAAAAAAATAAAACCAAAGAAATTACATTCTAAATCTAACTGGACTCCATTCCAGAATCATGTGGGTGTTTTTCCAGAAATAGTAATAAGAAGGGGGGAGATAGTATATAAAAACCACGAAATTCATAGATCAAAAGGAAAGTTAATTTGACATCATTCTAAACCTTCAGTGTGAGGATTTTCAAGCTTTTTCGGATTTAAGATTTGCAGTTTATCTGTTCTTATGACATGATTCCGGCCGTAGTATAGGACAGATAGGTTCTGGTCCGTACAACAGGCGGTAACTTCCTATTCCCAGACATAGGGAACGCCTCATAGAATTCTTCCATTACTCTCACTGGATTTGACTATTTAGGTCCTTAATAGCGTCCATGGAATTTTAACTCCGACTTTAACTCATCTCCTTTTATGTTTCATCTTTTTCTTCTCATTTCCGTTCCACGTAATATATTTGTTATATTCCAGAACTTGGATGCAGACCGCATTAACTCGTTTAGTTCATCAACCACTTGAATGTAGTTGAAAATCTTGAGTTTATATGTTCGGGTTATGTTATCTGGACTGCTTCATATATTATAAAATGTATTAAAATCAACAAATATCCAAATATGTGGTAGATAGTAGTTAGCTTAATACTCTAATGGCTATATACCCACGCTATAGCACTAAATTTCAGTCTTCCGATCTTCATAATAAGTTTTATCGTAATTAAGTTTTTCAACTATAAGGATATAATTTATAATAGTATGAATGATAAAAAGGATAGAACAGTTTCGTTTCGGGTTTCAGAGGAGACATTTACTGAATTATCTGAAATAGCTGAGAGACGGGAAACAACTTTGTCAGATCTGTTTAGGGAATATGTAGATGCTTTAGTCAAACATGAGGGAGATATTTCCTTAACAAATGATGATAATAGACAGTATCCACCAAAAGTGGAAGTTCCTACAGAGATGGTTAGAGAACATGAAAGACTGGAGCTTGAAAATAAGCATTTGAAAGAAAAGCTGGAAGAATGTGAGGGATATATAGACAGACTGAAAGGTGATAAACAAGAAGAAATAACATTAGGTAAAGTAGATTAGATATTTATTTTTTACCTACTTTCCAGTAGGAGACACTACATAAGTATCCATGTTTTTGGATTGATTCATCTAGTCTGCGAATTGGTTTAGCTATCTGTTTAGGGATGTTTCTATAGAAACCGAATGGAAATAAAAAATCTTCTTTTCTATCGATAATTTCTAATCCTGCTTTATTAACAAAATTTTGTACTTCTTTTTTAGAATATAAACTGCTCCCCATTGGAAGAAATCTGTTATATAATAATCTTGCACTTTTCGTGTTAAAAGTATCAAAAACTATTGTTGAAGATACTCTAGCAGCTTCTTTTAAATAGATTTCTGGATTATCAACTAAATGAAAAAATCTAACAGCTATTGTAACATCAAATGAAGAATCTAAAAAAGGCAATGATGCAGCATCTCCTCTAACTAAATTTATTTTTCCATTTTTATTTTTTAAGTTTTCTTCAGAACCAGAAAAATCTAGTTGTTCTAAATTTTCAATATTGTCTTGGAGATAGATTTGATCTTTTTCTGAACTATATATACGTTTTCTTTTTTTAGCTCTTTTTAGCATTGGCCAGCTTACGTCTATACCAACAACATCATTTTGTCTTTTAGAAAATTCAACTGATACTCTACCTGTTCCACACGCTATCTCTAATATTTTTTTTCCTTCTATGTTTCCTAAAACATCAAAAAGAGATTTTTTTTCACCATTATTTATTATTTGACCACCTTTTGAAAATCGTATTTCCTCATATTTTTCTGCAGTTTTTTCCTTTTGATACCATTCTCTACCCTTTATATCCTTATCTGACATGTAAATAATATTAAATCTTAATTACTTTATTAATTCTTAATTACAACATTATAAAATAAATCTGAAATGTTTATTTCATCTTTATTTTTATTTATATTAATGGAGATAAAAGGAAAGATAGCAAAAGGAGAAGATATGAAGATAATAAAAGAGAGAATTGGGATCCAAGAAGGGGGAAGTGAAATCCTCACCAACGTAAACGACGGAGCCTCCAGAACTTTGGAAATCTAAGGTTTAAAGTAACGCTACGGATTCTTGTGGTTAAAATCCATAAGTCCGGTTAAATAGCATGACTTCTGGCTGAGTCACACAACCGTTATCAGTATCCACCAAATGTGAAGTCATGTTTTATCGCAAGTTGACGCATATTTTCAGCATCGTTCACATCACTATTAGCGACTAAACAACACTGGCTACATCTCCATTAGTCCCCGTTCTACACGGTCACTATCTGATTCATGACTGCACCTACAGCATTTTGTTGAGGTTTCACATTCATCTCTTTCTTCAACCTCAACCCCAGATTAACAATACTCAAAGAATTATCTTTTAAAATTATATGAGATATACTAGCATGTATCGTAAGAAGATTAGGAACTTCAGATATAAAACAGGTTATATTTAATTAGTTTATAGTCAAAAGCCAAAATTATTTAGCCTAAGAAATATTTTTATGATTCTATTATTTCATCATTCTATATATCTATTGATGAATATTTTTTTAAAGAGATATATATTTCGCTTCTTTTATTCCTTCTACTTGAACTATATCATCTATTGCGTTTTCTGGAACTGAAGAATCAACATTTAGAATCATTATTGCTTCTCCTCTAATTTCTTCTCTACCGTTGTGCATTCCAGCTATATTTACATCATATTTACCTAACACTGTACCTACTTTTCCAATCATACCTGGTTTATCTACATTTTTTACTAGTAATATATGTTTAGATAGTGGGGCGTCTACCCTATATTCTCCTATTTTTACTACTGTAGGTTCTTCTCCAAATAATGTTCCTGCTACTTCTTGGTCCCCTGCTTTTACAGATATTAGTGATACAAAATTTTCAGATCTACCTGTTTTACTTTCTCTTATTTCCACTCCTCTCTCTTCCATTAGGGAAGGCGCGTTGACTAAGTTAACAGGTTCCTCTAAAACTGAAGAAAGAAAACCTTCTTGAACTGCAACAGTTAGAGGTGATGTATCTTGATCAGATATTTCTCCACTATATTCTATCTCTATTTCTTCTGTCCAATCTATCATTTGAGCTATTAAGCGGCCTAAGACTTGTGAGAGTTCTACATATTCTCCATCTACAGTCTGTATAGATGGTGCATTTATAGCTGTTTCCGCACTTCTGCCTTCTAATACTTCTATAACTTGATCAGCAATAGTTGTTGATACATTTAATTGAGCTTCTTTTGTTGACGCCCCCAAGTGTGGTGTAACAATTATGTCTTGTACTTTTAAAAGAGGATTGTTAGATTTAGGGGGTTCCTCTGTAAAGACGTCAAAAGCAGCACCTGCAATTTCTGATTTTTCTACTGCTTTTGCGATATCATTTTCATCTATTACACCACCCCTAGAAGTATGTATTATTCTTGCATTGTCTTTCATATTTTTTAATTCTTCTTCCTTGATTAGCCCTTCAGTTTTTTTGTTTAGCGGGACATGTACACTTATAAAATCAGATTGTTTCAATAATTCATCTTTATCTACTAGTTTAGCTCCAATTTCTTTGGCTCTATCTTTACTTATATATGGATCATATCCGATTACTTTCATACCTAGGGAAGAAGCCCTTTTAGCTACCTCTCCACCTATTCGTCCTAGTCCAAAAACACCTAGAACATTCCCTTTCACCTCAACTCCTACAAAATCTTCTTTCCTCCATTCACCATTTTTTAGTGAATAATTAGCTTGAGGTATGTTTCTTGCTAAGGAAAAAAGTAAAGATATAGTATGTTCTGCAGCAGCTACTGTATTACCTTCAGGTGCATTTGCAACAACTACTCCATATCTCGTAGCCGCATCAATGTCTATATTATCTACTCCAACTCCAGCTCTCCCTATTATTTTTAAGTTTTCAGCTTCTTTTAGGACATCTTCAGATACTTTTGTTCCACTTCTAACTATCAAAGCTTCGTATTCATGGATAGTGTTTATAAGTTCATCTTGTGTTAGGTCTGTTTCTACATCTACATCATAGAACTCTTCTAATTTTTGTATCCCACTACCATCTATCGGATCTGTTATTAATACTTTTGGCATATATATCTTTCTCCGTAACTCTATTTTATTTTCTCTCGTAATATTTATTAGATGGACTATAACTACTATATCTTCGATTTAGATGGAGTGCTAGTTGATGTTACTAATTCATATAAAAAAGAAATCATGGATAAAGTTGGTGAAAAGTTAAATTATTCATTCACTGAAAACCAGATAAAAAAATTATGGTATGAAATAGGAGGGCATAGAGATTCAATTATTAGATCTTGGGGTTTCAATCCGGAAAAGTTCTGGAATGTATTTGATTCACTTGACACTCCTCAAAAGAGAATAAAAAACACGTTCATATACCCTGATACAGAAGCAATATTAAAATTAAAAGATAAAAAAATGGGTGTTGTAACTCATTCGAATTTTAAGGTAGCTAGAGAGACGTTGAAAAGAAATAATATATATAGATATTTTGATACAGTTATATCATGTAATCAAGAAATTGGATATAAACCAAATCCAAATCCAGTTAAAAAATGTATGGAAAGAATAAGTGCTGAACAACAAAAGACAGTCTTTGTAGGCGATTCAGTTTCAGATACAAAAGCAGCATCTAATGTTGGCATAGACTTCTGCCATATTAATCGAGTTGACTATATGTTGGATTCTGATGTAACCATAGGTAGTCTCCATGAATTGATAGATGGAAGAAATAAAAGCTAATATTGATATAAAAAAAACGTTAGACGGTGGCCAAACATTTTTATGGGGATATAAAGATGGTAAATATAGTACCGTTGCTAATGGAAATAAAATATTGATATCTAAAACAAAAAATGGTATAAAATACACGGGAGGGTCAAGGGAATATATTAAAAAAAGAGTTGGTCTAAACCATAACCTAGAACAAATAAGAAAAGAACTTCCGGATGATAAAATTCTAAATAAAGCTATACAAGACCATGCTGATGCTAAAATAGTTAATGATCCATTTTTTGGATGTGTTATTTCATTTATCATAAGTGCGAATAACCGTATTGATAGAACTAAGAATTTAGTTAATAAAATTAAGAAAAACTATGGAAAACAAATAGATGGTTCATATAGTTTCCCTCTACCCGAAACCTTGGCTAGAGTAAATGAACAGGAATATAGAGATATAGGGCTTGGATATCGTGCTCCTTATGTTAAAGGTACTTCAACAAAAATATTGAAAGGAGAGGTAAAAAAAGAGGAGATATTAGATATGAGGTATGAAAAAGCTAGAAAAGAATTAAAAAAATTACCTGGTGTTGGAGACAAAGTATCAGACTGTATTCTTTTATTTTCATTAGGTTTTAAAGAATCTGCACCACTTGATACTTGGATTTTAAAAGGTATAGAAAAATATTATCCAGACCTAAATAAAAATAGATATACAGAAACATCTGAAGCTTTTCGGGAATATTTTGGTAAATTTTCGGGTTTTGCACAGAATTTTCTTTTTCATTATTTCCGTGATTCAAAAATATCAAATTAAATGTATATTAGTTAAAGATATAAGATAAATATGTAAAAATAGAAAATATTATATTAATTATCTATGTCTAAGTATAAATAATTTAAATTGAAGTAGTTTCGCTTAGCTTAAGAGGTATTCACTGTCAAATTATGACATGGGGTTTAAAGTCTCAATAGTGGGGGCGGCTGGTACTGTAGGAGCTGAAGTTGGATTTCTGGTAGGATTGGAAGGATTTGCGGATGAAATAGTATATATAGATATCTTGGAGGATAAAGCAATAGGGCAGGCACACGATACATCACATGGAATTTCATATGATTCCCATACCAATGTATATCAAGGAGAATATGAGGATGCTGAAGACAGTGATGTAGTTGTTATAACTGCAGGTAAGCCCAGAGAACCAGGTATGTCACGGCTAGATCTAGCTGAAGAAAACAAACCCATAATGGAAGATATATCAGACCAAATAGAACAGTACTGTCCTGAAGCAATAAGCATCATAACTACAAACCCGATGGATGTGATGAACTATCATCTATACAAGTTTGGAAATAGACCAAGAGAAAAAGTCCTGGGTTTCGGAGGAAGACTAGACACTGCAAGATTCAGGTATGTATTAGCTGAAAGATTCAACACCTCACCAATAAATATAGATGCGACAATCCTAGGAGAACACGGAGATTCACAGGTTCCAGTATTCTCAAAGGTAAAAGTGGATGGAGAATCACCAAGTTTCAACGAAGACCAAAGAGAACAGATAAACGAAGAACTCCAGGAAAGTGCTATGAACGTAATAGAGAAAAAAGAAGCCACCCAGTTTGGACCTGCAAGAGGCGTAACACACACAATAAAATCCATAGCACAAAACAAAGGTGAACTAATACCAACAAGCATAGTCCTAGACGGAGAATACGGACATGAAGACGTCTCAGTTGGAGTTCCAGCAAAAATACATGAAGACGGAGCAGAAATAATCGAATGGAGTCTAAAAGAATACGAACAAGAAAAATTCAACCAATCAGCAGAAAAACTATACAACGCACAACACTAACAAATAATATAATATATTTATTTTTTATTTTAGATGTTTTTATTTTTTAGATTTTTTACTGTGGTTTTTATTTTTTTGATTTTCAATAAATGTAATAGATGCTTGATATAATATATAGTTCTTAATTTTTTTTTATTATATTTATAACTATGAATCGTGAAGTCTTTAGGTTTGACGGTACTTCGATCTTCAATGGCCAACGAAGAAACTCTGAGGAAAATTAAAGATGCTGAAAAAGAAGCTGAAAAAATAAAAGAAGACGCAAGAAAAAAGGCTGAAGAGTTAAGGAAAGAAGGAGAAGAAAAAGGAGAAGAGATCATAGAAGAAGCTGAAGAAAAAGCAGATAAGTTGAGGGAAAAAAGAATACAAAAATCAAAACAAGAGATTGAACAAGAAGTTCAAGAAATAAAACAGAAAGCTAGAGGCGAAGCGGATGACCTCAGAGACAAAATAGAAGAAAATAGAGAGGGAACTGTAGAGCTTATTATAGAAAAGTTAAAAGATAGGATATCACAGATAAACTAAAGACTTGTAGAAAATGAGACCGGAACAGATGAGTAAAGTATCGATAATAGGTTCAAAGAAAATACTATCAGATACAATAGAAAAACTACATGATCTAAATCTTATCCACATAGACGAATATGGAGGGGAGTGGGAAGGATTCGAAAAGGGTAATCCTATAGAAGGATCAAATGAAGTTAGTGAAAAATTAATTCAAATCAGGTCTATTGAAGATATTTTAGATGTAAAAAAAGAAGATTTTGAGTCTCCAGAAAAAGTTGACGAAGAAAGACTTGAAGATATTAGAGAGGAAGTAAACCAACTAGAAGATAAAAGTAGAGATATAAGGGAAGAGCTCCGTGAGATACAAGAACGTAAAGAAGAACTAAAACCTTTTGCAGACCTGGGTATAGATTTAGATCTTCTCCAAGATTATAGAACCATAGAAATAGCAGTAGGACAAGGAAATAGGGAAAATATAAGATCAAATCTTGAACAAAATGAAAATATAAAAGAATTTGAAATAATCGGTGAGGATATATTAGCTATTATAGCTAAAGCAGGGCTAAACGATGTCTTATCTAAAACTAATTTTTCGCCTATAGAGATACCAGATGAAGAAGGGAATCCCGAAGAAATAGTTGAAAAATTAGAAAATAAAGAAAATGAATTAAATGACAAGTTAGAAAACATAAGAGAGGAAAAAGAAAAACTTGCTAAAGAAGTAGCGGATCTTTTATTTTCAGCAGAAGAAGAATTCAAAATTGAGGCAGAAAAAAAGGAAGTACCAATTCATTTCGCTACTACCGAACATTCCTTTATAGCTGAAGGCTGGATTCCAACTAAAAACCTTGAAAACCTAAAAAATGAACTTAAAAAATCTATTAATGGTGGAATAGACATAGAAGAAATAGATAGAGTAAAATATACTGAAAATGATGCTCCAGTAAAACAAGATAATCCAAATATATCTTCTCCATTTGAACTTTTAGTGAGAGCTATTAATATTCCTAAATATTCCGAAATAGATCCTACGTTAGCTATCTTTCTAACTTTTCCAGCATTATTTGGTTTCATGATAGGTGATGTAGGATATGGTTTACTTTATATAGCAATAGGATATCTAATCTACGATAAAATGAAGGGAAATGCTTGGAAAAGTCTAGGCGGAGTAGCTATGTGGGCAGGTATTTTTACTGTTATATTCGGATTCCTATATGGTGAGTTATTTGGATCTCATATAGTTTCAAATATTCTTTGGGGTGGAAGTGCTCCTATACATAAGGGCCTAAGTAGTGATTGGGCATTAATATGGCTTATAGTAGCTTTAATTGTAGCATTAATCCACCTTAATATAGGATATATATTCGGATTTATAAACGAAGTTAGCCACGGATTCAAAGAAGCTATATTGGAAAATATCTCTTGGTTACTCCTTATGGATGGAGTTTGGATATGGATTTTTAGTAAACATGCTGGAAATGGAAAACCCCCATTTCTAATAGGAGGTGAAAGTGTCTTCAACTCTAGCCCGGTAGCTCTTGGTTTTACAGGAATTCCAGAGAGTATTGGGGTTATAGGTCTTGGAATAGGACTAATTGGTTTTATAGGCGTATTAGCAGGTGAGGTTATTGCTCAAGGAGGGAAAATAGGCGCCTTAATTGGAGGATTTGAAAGCTTAAACACATTAGTAAATGTTTTATCTTATACAAGAATCACAGCTGTACTTTTAGCCAAAGCAGGAATGGCATTTGTCGTTAATTTAATGGTATTTGGGGCATACAAACATGGAGAGGAACTACATTTACTTATCGGTAAAACATGTGCAGAAATTTCTGGATGTCATATTGAAAACGTCTTGTTTCCAGGGCTTTCAGAAATGGGTATAGGAGGTATAATAGGAGGTATATTAGTCTTAATAATAGGACACATGTTAGTTTTAGCTCTTGGAATAACAAGTGCTGGACTACAGGCTGTACGTTTAGAATATGTAGAATTCTTCTCAAAATTCTACAAAGGAGGGGGAGAAGAATATAATCCATTTGGACACGAAAAAGAATTTACTGAGTAAATAAATTAATATACAATATACATTTTATATATAATAAAATACATCATTAGAACCATGAGTGAAAATTCTTAGGGATATTCTTATAAAGTTAACTAATTAGGGGAAATAGAATACATATGTTTTATATACAAAATCAAATAGTAAAGGATCCATCTAGGTATTTTGACATCTAATATCTATGATAGGTATAGTTATTTCGAGAGAAGATAAAGCAAGTTTAAATATAAAAAATAGGCTTCTTGAAAAATGTGGTTGGAAAAAGAGAAAAAAGAATCGAGAATGGCAGATAGAATATATATGTAATGATAAAAATTTTATAATATTTGAAAAAGAAGGCTTACATTTATATTATGATAATATTGATAAAAAAATCGATGATTATTATGATATAGATCTATTAGTTTTTGGTTCAAGACACTCAGGGGGTGGAGGAAAACTCCTTACGGCCCATCCAACAGGGAACTGGGATCAAGCAGAATTTGGTGGTGAAACAAAAAGTCTGTCTGTCCCAGATCCAAGTTCTATTAGACATATTTTGTTATACTTTAAATCTAACAAACCTAAAGGATACGATTATTCACTTGAAGCTACCCATCATGGTCCAACTGAACTTGATACACCTTCCTTATTTGTTGAAATAGGTAGTGGAGAAAAAGAATGGACTGATAAAGATGCAGCTAACATAGTAGCGAGTGGTATACTTTCACTTGAAAATAGACAAAAACCCAAGAAGATAGCTTTAGGGGTAGGAGGAAGTCATTACTGTCCCAGGTTTACTCGTCTATTAGTTGATACAAATATAAGTTTTGGCCATATTATTCCAGATTATTGTCTTCCTGTCTCTGAAGAACTACTTAATGAGAGTTTCAGAAAATCGAATGCTGACTTTTTAGTTTTAGATGGGGAAGGTAAAAATTATTCTTTTAATCTGCCTGTAAAGAGTGAATCTAGATTGAGGGAAGTATCTAATGTAGATAGAAAGACGGCTGAAAAAATTAAGGGCTTCTTAGATGAGGATGTTAAGTTAACAAAAAAATCCAAAAATATTGAGAAAGTGAATCCCACTTTATTTAGCTGTAAAGATCTTATAAAAGAATCTCAAAGAATAAATAGAGAAAAATTTCTAAACCTAATAGAAAATTATTGTATAGGTTATACTACAGATCAGGGGGAAGTAAAAAATATCATAATTAATTCGGAAAAATCTCTAAGAGATAAAATTATAAGTGAACTCATTGATATACTCAGAGAGAAATATAAAGATGTTACGATTAAAAAAGATGAGATTATGGTAACAAAAAAGGTTTTTAGTCCGGAAAAAGCCAATAGATTAGGTGTCTCAGAGGGGCCAAAATTCGGAGATCTCTCCAGAGGGAACAAAATAGAAGTCGATGGAAAAACTATATCACCTGAACAAGTACATAAAGAAAAAATAGAAAAATTCAAGATATAGTTCCTAAAAACTAGAGAGTACCATTAATATAACAGACATAAAATATATTTTATTTAGTATATATTATAACTCGAAAATAAATCTCTTAATAAGTAAAAAAGAATCCATTTTTATGATATTTAATGTAGTCTGACATTTGTCTGACTTAACATTATAAGTTCGCCGGTAAGACGGGAGACATGGATAAAATAGTTCAAGATGCTCTAGAAGAAGGGGGAGACCCCAAAGATGGAGAAGGTAATGAAATTGGAAACACACAATCGAACGCAAGGATAGAAAAAATGGATGCTGATGAAGTTGAAAAAACAGATGAAGAACTAAAAAAAGTTGTAAAAAACCTTGAAACAAAGATCACAGTAATAGGATGCGGCGGCGGAGGAAGTAACACTATAAATAGAATACAACAAGAAGGAATAAAAGGAGCTAGATTAATTGCAACTAATACAGATGCACAACATCTCCTAAATATAAATGCAGACAAAAAAATCCTGATAGGCCAAAAAAAGACAAAAGGAAGAGGAGCAGGATCAGTACCTAAAAAAGGAGAAGAGGCAGCACTTGAATCTCAAGAAGGAATTAAAAAGACTGTAGAAAACTCAGATATGGTGTTTATAACTGCAGGGCTAGGTGGTGGTACAGGAACAGGTGCTGCACCAGTAATAGCGCAAGCAGCACAAGATGAAGGAGCTCTAACAATTGGTATTGTAACTACTCCATTTGAATCTGAAGGACAAATAAGAAAAACAAATGCTCAAGCAGGACTTGAAAGGTTAAAAGAAACATGTGATACAGTAATAGTAGTACCTAATGATAAACTACTACAAACAGCTGGAAATCTACCCTTAAATAAAGCTTTCAAAATAGCGGATGAGGTTTTAATGAGAAGTGTAAAAGGCATAACTGAATTAATAACAAAACGTGCTCTAGTAAATCTAGATTTTGCAGATATACAGACAATAATGCAAGATGGGGGCGTAGCAATGATAGGTCTTGGAGAAAGTGATACAGAAAATAGAGCACAGGATAGTATTAAAAAAGCTCTTAATTCACCACTACTTGACGTAAATATTCAGGGCGCTACATCAGCCCTAATAAATGTAACAGGAGGCCCCAATATGACAGTTGAAGAAGCTGAAAAAGCAATAAAAGAAATACATGAAAAAATACAGGATAACGCAAGAATAATATGGGGTGCTTCAATAGACCCAAATCTAGAAAAAACAATGAGGACAATGATAGTAACCACTGGAGTTAAAAGCCCTCAAATATATGGTAATAAAAAACAACAAAATAATAATATAGATTTTGTAGAATAGATATAGCGTAAATAGTAAGTTCATCTCGTTCCTTTTTACTATATGGATATAAGTAAAAATATAAAGGATTATATTAGAGTTTTAAAGCTTGCACGTACACCGGATCAAGAAGAATTTCAGCAGGTTGCACTCGTCGCAGGTATTGGGGTCTTAGTAATAGGAATAATAGGATTTTTGATATTTGTCCTTATGAGGCCTCTACCTCCATAAAAAACAATATATATCACATAAAAAATATATAAATAGAAAGGAAGTTAAAGATATAAAAAAATAATATAGTTAATTTTTCTATATATTCCTCCATAATAAATTTTTATTAAAAATATAGGATCCAAAAACTTGTTGAATATATAAAACTATATTTATGAATAAAAGATAGAGTGTAAAAGAAAACAAAGTGTTCTAAATGCCAATATATGCTGTAAAAACTACTGCAAGACAAGAAAAAAATGTAGCCGAAGCCCTCCATGATAGGATGGAGGGATTAAAAGCTGTATTAGTTCCGAGTGATGGTACTGCTTACATCCTAGCTGAAGCTAATGGTAGAGATGAACTCGAAGCTACCGTAGATGAAATGAGGCACGCAAGATCAGTCACAAAAGGAGAAATGAAAGGTGAAGAAGAAATAAAAAGAGAAATTAACCCATTATTAACGCCAGAACCATCTGTATCAGGAGTAAACGAGGGAGACATGGTAGAAGTCATAAGTGGACCTTTTAAAGGAGAGAAAGCATGGGTAAAAAGAGTAGACGACGCTAGTGAAGAAGTAACAGTAGAACTACATGAATCAACAGTACCAATACCGGTAACAGTTAGAGGTGACCACGTAAGGGTATTAGAAAGTGAAGAATCCTAAAATATCTTGACAAATACAAAGAAAATACTAAATAATTTATTTTGTTAATCTATTCCTTAGTTTGAACTGGTATACTTGTTAAGTTTATTGTCCCATCTTTTGTTTGGTTATTATATGATACCCTAAACCGTATCTGTGAAGGTATTTCACCTTCAGGGATAGTCCAATTTGTTTTTAACAATTTCTTTTGTTTTGGAGGTATTTCTTGTGTAAAAATACCTTGATTCTGTGTCCCTTGTTTCGTTATAATATCTAAGAATTTAATTGTGTATCGCTCAGAGGAAGTGTTGTTAACCTCTATATCAAAATTAAAAACCCATCTACCTCCCCTATTAATAACAACGGCTTCTTTTATAGTTTCAATTTGAGGTGTTTGTTGAAGTATTTCATCACCTGATGATTTTCCAGAATCTATAGAGATACTATCTTCTCTGTTATTGTTGAATATAAGCCCCGTAAATGTAACTAATTCAATTACTATAGGTATGGTTACACTTATAATTATGATTATCCATATTATTTTTCTTTTATCTAACCCTCCATTCATTATTATCTAGAGAAACATTGGAAATGGCGAACTTCCAGGACCAAACAGACCTTTAGTTTGTATAAGGTCAAATAGAGGAACAGCGTAAGCTACTAAAACTAGTAATATAGCGATACCTAGCCATAACCATATCCTATCTAATATTTTAGGACCGTTTTCTGGCCCCGATAGTGGGATAGGAATAGATGAATCAAAACTAGTTATTTTGTTTCCATTTATAAGAGTAGTAAATACTACAGATAAGAAAAATAATAGTGAAATAAACATCAATATACCTCCAATTGCTATTTGGGTTCTTATCTCTGAGATACTTCCTATAATAGCTGTGAAATTAAAGCTATATAGGGGATCTGCGGTCCTCCTCGGAATTCCTGCTAATCCTCCTCTATGCATTGCGTTACTAAACAAAGTAACACCTAAAAACCATATATATGGTTGTATAGCCGCAAGCCCTTTTAAGGAAAGTTCTTTACCTGTAAACTGAGGTAACAACCAGTAACTAACTGACATAAAAGTAAGGGCTGCTGCAGTTCCAACTGTTAGATGAAAATGCCCAGGAACCCATACTGTATTATGAACTAGATAATTTATATTCATACCTGCATTTATCATACCACTAAAACCACCTGCAGCAAACATTATCATTGCTAACACCATACCTGAAAATTCTGGTTTACTCCAAGGTAGAGAAAAAATCCATTTTAGGTAGCCTTTTCCACCACGCTTTCTTGCCCCATATTCTACACTTGCTACTACTGTAAAAGCGGTAAGTAAACTAGGTAGTAATAAAAACATCGTGTTAGTCATTGCTAAGAACTTATATCCCTCAGGTATTCCTGGATCAATATATTGGTGGTGAAATCCAGTAGGTGTAGAAAGAATTAGAAAGAGTATAAAGACTACACGGGCTAAAGGATCACTAAACAGCTTCCCTCCAGAAATTTTGGGTAAAATGATATACCAAGCAAGATATGCAGGAAGTAACCATACATAAACTATTGCGTGTCCAGTGAACCAAAAGAGAGTTCGGGTTAATAGAGGATCAATTTCTCCTATAAGTCCAGTTGACCATGGAAGTATAAACAAAACTATCTCTGCTACTACTCCAAGAGAGGAAAGAAGCCACATAAGAAATGTGGTTAAAACCATAAAAGTAGGTAATGGTATACGTTTATTTTTATTTTCCCTCCTCCAAGCTAGATAGGAACGGATCCAGTCAAAGCCTGCAAGCCAGGTCCCAATTACAAAAAATGCTAGACCTATATAGAAGATTGGGTTAGCAGATAGTGGAGTATAAAATGTATATAGAACTTTTGCTTGTATACCTAAATTAAAGATTCCTGCTACTATAGGGATAGATGCTAAAATAGCACCTAAGACCATCAGAGAGAACCATCCCCAACTATATCGATAGTTCTCAAGAGATCTGTCTAAACTATTTGTCGTTGCCCATGTGAAAACGGCTGTTAGAAAAGTAAAAGTAAATACAAAAGCAAGTAAAACTCCATGACCAGTTAATATATCATAGTAGTTTGAAGAGCTTACAATTCTAAAAATCTTAGTTCTATGCAAGGCTTGTATAACACCAAATAATCCTCCTATACCCAGCGAGATAAAAGATATATATAAAAGATATCTTATAATTTTTGCTTCGTCAGGATACTCTTCAAAATACATTATTTATCACCTTCGGAAGAATTTATGGAAAATTCTGATTTAGGAACTACCTCCAATTTACCCTCCATTAAATGATGGCCACTACCACAATATTCTGTACATAAAATACCATATTCTCCTGGTTCCTCAAAAACAACTGTTAGTTTTGCAACTTGTCCTGGTATTACCATTGTATTTATATTTGTATCTACAACTTCAAATCCGTGTAATACATCACTACTAGTTATATAAAAATTTATCCGTGAATTTGTAGGTACTCGTATAGGTTCTGTAGATCCTGGTATAAATAAAAATTGTTGAGCTATTACATGTACAGTATATTCATTCTCTCCTACTTTTTCGATTCCCGGGTCAGCAAACTCTGTGTTATCTAAGTTATTAGGGTTAATTGTCCCACCTTCATCATTTACCATTTGGATTCCTACACCTATAGCGCCATATGTCACTGTTGCTATAAACACAATTATTAGAAATAGGGAAAGTACTAACCAATATTTTTCTAAGTTATGTATCTCCATTTTATCTTATTACTGTTGGACCTCTTCCTAAAAATTCGAAGAAATACATAAAAATCCACATAAAAACAAGGATGCCAAAATAAATAAGTAATATTACCCATGTTCCAATCGGATTAAATTCTTCACCATCTATATTTGATTCTACATTGGAGGCCATAATATATTTTTTAATGTATTTTATTTTAATATTTTGGAGGTTTCTCAATAATTGAGAACAACCCAAATATTTTAGACTTTAAGATTTTTTAATAAAATATGGTTAAAGACGAGAAGCTAATTTCATCGATAGGACTTTTAGCTGTTTTAATATCTATCTTTTATGCAGCTAATACATCTGAACTATTTGGATATATAGCAGGTGTTAGTTCAGTGATTATAGTTTTGTCTATATATTTTATGTTAGAGGGGCAAGAAGTAAAACAATAAAAAGAGTCTGTTTTTTATGGATTTTTAGGTACTTTGTCTATTATGTTAGAATCTTCTAGGTCTCACATAAAGTTATTATTATTATTGTGCTTGAGTGCCTCAGACTATGTAGATGGTAATATTAAGACTTTAAAGATTATATATGCCTAAATGTGATCTATGTGGCCTTACAACTAATTCACCTATTAAAGATGATGAAATAGAGGGTAGTTTTTGTTGTAGAGGGTGCCTTGAAGTGTATAAGATAACTGAAGATAAAAATTTGAAAGACAAAGAAATAAATACTAATATAGATGAAGAGGTTTTAGAAGATATATATTTATCTATTGATGGAATGCATTGTCCTACCTGTGAAGACTTTATAGAATTAACATCTGAGAAAAAAAATGGAATTATAGATGTAGAAGTCAGCTATACTACTGAAACAGCTAAGGTAGTATTTAATTCAGAGGAAAAAACAAAAAAAGAGATATGTAATATTATTAGTAATTCCGGATATACGGCTCAATTAGCTGATGAAAAAGAATTAGAAAAAAACAAGGATAAGAGTGCTCATCTTTTAGTCGGAGGATTTTTTGGTATGATGGTTATGGTATGGTATATACTTTTTCTTTATCCATATTATTTAGATGTTGCTAGTTTAGTTGATATTTCAGGAAATACTGGATTATTTTTATTTGCGTATATATTTATTATGTCTTCTATTGTAGTTTTTTATACAGGTTTTCCTATTCTTAGAGGTGCATATATCAGTACTAAAGCTAAGAAGCCGAATATGGATCTATTAATTGGGATAGCAATCTTAAGTGCATATATATATAGTACTATTTCATTATTATCAGGTAGAACGGAGATATACTACGATATCTCGGTTGTTGTTGTATTAGTTGTCTCTACAGGTGACTATTATAAAAATAAAATTAAAAATAGGGCAATGTCCCTTCTTACAAATTCAGTAGATGATAGAATAAGTGAAGTAAGGCTAAAAAATGGTGATAAGATAGAGTTTGAAGATTTGAAAAGCCAACAAGAAGTTTTAGTGAAAAAAGGTGAAAAAATACCTATAGATGGAAAGATTACGAAAGGTGAAGGTTTGGTTGATGAATCATTGGTAACTGGAGAATCTCTTCCAGTTAAAAAACAAAAAGGAGATCAAGTTATAGGAGGATCGGTAATTCTAAAGAATGCTCTAACAATCGAGGCTGATGAACAAAAACAAAATACATTGGAAAGAATTAAAAAAATTGTATGGGAAACTCAAGCTTCTAGTTCTGGAAAAGAAAGAATTAGTGATAAAATAGCTCGAATTTTTGTTCCTTTAGTATTAAGTTTATCCATATTTATTTTTGCAATAAATATTTTTTTAGGCTATTCTTTCACGAGAAGCATCCTTTTAAGTTTAACAGTTTTGATTGTTTCTTGTCCTTGTGCATTAGGTCTCGCAACTCCCTTAGCAGTTACATCTGGTATAAAGCAATGTTTAAAAAACGGGATTATAATTAAAGATATTTCTATTTTCGAAGACTCTCTTCCAGACGTAATAGCTTTTGATAAAACTGGAACTCTTTCTAAAGGAGACATGGAAATAATAGAAAAATGCTCTGAAGACGCATTAGAGAAAGCCGTGGCAATAGAAGAATATTCGTCACATCCAATTGGTGAAGCAATATCTAAAAGCAAATCGAGCAGATATAAAGTAAAAAAATTTGTAGAGAAACAAAATGGAGTAACAGGTCATATAAAAGATGAAAAAGTAGCAGTAGGAAATCTAGATTTTTTTGATGAGCTAGATTGGGAAATAAATACTTCTTTTAAAGAATTATTTAATAAAAAAAGAAAAGGTGGATATATACCCGTAGCTATCGGGTGGTCACAGAAAGTTCAAGATATAATAGTTATAGGTGATGAACCTAAAAATAAATGGAAAGAAATAATAAAAGAATTAAAAAAAGAATTTAGGATTGTACTAATAACTGGGGATAGTAAAGAAAGTGTTAAAGAGTTTCAAACTGAGTTTGATGAGATATATTCAAATATAAAACCCGAAGAAAAAGCTAAAATTATAAATAATTTAGAGGGAAAAACAGCTATGGTTGGTGATGGCAGTAATGATGGACCTGCTCTAGCAACATCAGATATCGGAATAGCATTTGATAAAGATGCAATAGCTACTGATTCAGCAGATATAGTTATAACTAGAGATAAATTAGACAACATAAAGAATATATTTAAATTATCCAAAAAAACAAAGAAAAAAATTAAACAAAATCTGTCTTGGGCTTTTTTCTATAATATCATAGCTATTCCATTAGCAGCTATAGGATATATAAATCCTCTTTTCGCAGCTCTAGCAATGTCTACAAGTAGTTTTATAGTTTTATTTAATACTTTAAAAGATGGTTAAATATCATCCATCCTCAATTAACACTTTGATTCATAGAGGTTAAAATATACCCTACAGTAGATGTAAAAGCTAAGTATACAAAGAATAAAGAATTATAGCAAATCCGCTAGCTGTAAAACAAGACTCTATTATTAAAGCAATATCCCGTTCAAGGTTAAATATTTGATCAACGGCTCCAGCTAGTATTGCTCCAATCGTTACAGCACCAAAACCTATTGATAGAGCCCATAGAGATGAAGAATTAGTCCTCTTATATGCTTTAAAAGCAAAAAACGCGATACTACCCCCTAAAAATAACGTTAAAACCTTAAATAATATTATAGCAATTGTTATATCTATCATATTTCTTTTCTTATTTCTGTCCAAAGATCTTGGAGTTTTTGGTCTGGAGATCTTTTCTTTTTTATATTTAATCTTAAAGACTCATCCTCATCAAGTATTATATTGATTTCCTCAAAATCAACTCTATACTGTTTAACATGATGACCATCTTTTTTTAATTCCATAAGTTCTTCTAAAAGTAACGCATTTGTCAATAAATCAAGCTTTCTATAGGTAGTTGAAAGTGGTAGATCACATTTTTCAGATATATCTTCAGCAGTCATAGGTTTTTCTAAATTTATTATTATATTTCTACAGTCTTTATCTTTTAATGCATCCAAGACATCCTGAAGCTTATTTAGTTCTACTCTTTCAGACATTATTTATTGCACTTCATCAAAGTTGTTTTTTATCCGGCTATAATTGGTTATCTTACCGACGTAAGTACATGTTGTCTCCACACATAACATATTAAGATAATTTATATTAAAAGTCATGTATAAGAGAATTATAAGAGAATTCAATGTATCCTCTCCCTAAAGAGAAGAAGTTTTATTATTCACTTACAAACTTACAATAAGATAAAAAAACTTTAGATCCACTAGTTGAAACAAATAGATATGATTCTTAATCTAGAAATAGTGGAATACCTCCAGCCTGAGTGGAAAAAAGGAAGGTCTATATCTATACTATAGTAATTTAGAATGTCTAAATATAATTAAGTCCACCATTTTTTACCTATACAAGGTAACATCACACTATCTCGGAGTATCTATAAATTCATATAAGTATAAAAATCTATGTACACATATATAGTGATAATGGTTAATGCTGAATTAACTATCCATCCACCTGAGGGAACATGGATATATAAAATATCTACTAAATATCCTGGTATTTTGTTTCAAGTAGTGGCAGTTATTACTAGAGATGGTTCTGGAATTGGTTTATTAGAGGTTTCTACAAATAAAATAGAAGATATCCTTGTAGATC
>JAHENH010000086.1 GCA_018609935.1 Halobacteriales archaeon
ATCTAGAGTTTATTTCATCTTGATTCAGTAGATTTTTAGCTTGTGTCATTTTCCATAGTTTTTTCCTTAAACTTAAAATTTATTCTTTCTTTACATATAAGAGAATGAATCATCTTTTATATAGCTTTTTGTATTTTAGAAAGGCAAAAATTCAGACTAATGCTTTAGCAGAAGATTTATAAAGAAATATTGTTTTTTAATAATATGAAAAAAGAAAAAAGAGGCAGGTCTTTTGGAAAAATTTCTGAAAAGTATGACAGATATAGACCCGTCTATCCTAAAAAAGTAATGGAAGATATTATTAAAATAGCTGGTCTTGAGAATTCAGATAGTATATTGGATATTGGTTCTGGTACTGGTAAAGGGTGTTGGTACTTTGCTGAAAGAGGATACTCTTTAACCTGTATTGAGCCTGACAAGAAATTAATTTCAACAGCTAAGAAAAAACATAATTTCAAAAATACCAAATTTATAAACACTTCCTTTGAAAATTCTGATTTGAAAAATAAAAAATTTCCATTAATAACCTCTGCCCAGGCATTTCATTGGGTTGATTTTGATACTGGAGTAAAAAAGATTTATAATCATTTAACTTCTGACGGGGTTTTTGCTTTTTTCTGGAATATTACTGATTTTGATTCTTCTAAAATACTTAAAAAAGTTAGTAGCATAATTTCAAGATACTATGGAAAAGAACCACCCAAGAAACCTGAGTTTTATGAAATTTACGACAAACTAAAAAAATCACAATATTTCAAGAACGTAAGAAGAAAAAAATATATAAGTTATACAAATTATACCAAAAAGGAATTTTTAGAAATGTTAAAAACTTTTTCTTTGGTTATTTCTCTTTCAGAAAATTCTAGAAAAAAACTTTTTGAAGATTTAGATGTAACCTTGTCTGGTAGAGCAAAAAAAGTAAAAATAAAAACTGAAACCCTTTTGGTTGTTGGTAAAAAGAATAATTAACTATTTTTCGCTACTCTAAATCTGACATTTTAATCTTAGATTTGTTCCAATTCTCTTTACAGACAGTAATAATTTTATCTCTGTTTAACATAACTGAAAGTCCAAGCACCCCAAAAGGTTTAAAAATAGGATTTACTTTAACTAATTAACAATTAATTAATAAGTTATTTAAAAAGAGGAAAATGGCAGATAAAAAAAAGATTTTGGCTGTAGACGATGAGAAAGATATTAGAGATACAATAAAAACAATTTTGGAGTCTAAAGGATACGAAGTTGTTACTGCAAAAGACGGCGACGATGGTCTAAAGAAATACAAAAAAGAAAAACCTGACTTGATTCTTCTTGATATAATGATGCCCGGGACGCCTGTAAAAAAAATCGTTAAAAAAATAAAAAAATCTAAAATTATTTATGTTAGTGTTGTTCAAACTTCTCAAGATGAGAAAGGAGATATTATGGACCAAGACAACGTGGTAGGATATATACAAAAACCTTTTGATACCAACGATTTGTTAAAAGAAGTTAAGAAAGCTCTAAAAGAATAATCCTAAATAAAAAACAAAAGAAGCAAATGGATATAGAAAAAAAATTAGAAGAAAAAAATATACTGTTAGTCAAAGTTAACAGTGAAAGTTTTAATAGTACAATTCTTAAAACAGTTAAGAAACTCTCTAAAAAAAGGGTTTGTTATATTACTCTAAACAAAACCTATAGTGCTTTAAAAGAAAACCTGGAAAAAGAAGGTGTAAATATGGATAATGTTTACTTCATAGATGCAATTTCAGGAACAATAAAGAAACCTTCAAAATCAAAATATGTTTTCTTTGCTTCCTCTCCATCAGCCCTTACAGAAATCTCTCTTGCTATAAAGAAATTCCTGAAGAAAGATTTTGACTATATTATATTTGACTCAATTAATAATCTATTAACATACCATAATAAAAAAGATGCTGAGAGATTTATAAACAGTGTTATAAATAAGATAAAAGAAAGCAAAACTAAATCAATTTTCTACGCTCTGGAAACAAAAGAACAAGAAGAGTTAATGAAAAAAACTTCCACATTTGTTGATGATACCATAAGTATGGGTAGCGGGGGAGAAAAAAAATAAAATGACCAAGTACAATTTAAAGCTCTACATAACAGGCAAAACACCTGAATCAGAAAAAGCAATAGATGAACTCAAAAAGATACTTGAAAAAAATCTTAAAGGTAAATATAAACTAGAAGTTATTGATATTGAAAAAAATCCTCAACTTGCAGAGGATGAAAAGATTTTGGCAACTCCTTTAGTAGAGAAAAAACTGCCTCCGCCGGTAAAGAGGGTTATTGGAAAACTTGCAGATGAAGAAAAAGTTTTATTAGGGTTGGATCTAGTTACTGATGAAGAAAAATCTAAGAAAAAAAGTAAAAAGAAAAAATCATCAAAAAAGAAAAACAAAGATAAAAATGACTAAAAAACAAGGAACAAAGAAATCTGGAAAGGAAAGTTCTGGAAGGAAGAGTATTGAAAAAACCAAGACAGGAATTAAAGGTTTTGATGATATGATGGAGGGAGGAATTCCTAAGAACAGGACTTTAATGATTGCTGGTTCTACAGGTGTCGGGAAGACAGTCTTACTTAATGAGTTTATCTACAGAGGAGTTGAAGAATATAATGAGCCAGGAGTTTTTGTGACATTCGAAGAAAAACCAGAAGACATAAAGAAAAATGTTTGTGGTTTTGGATGGGACTACGAAAGATTAGAAAAAGAAGGGAAATTAGCTTTTGTTGATGTAAGTCCAGAGATCTCTATGCAGATGACAGAAGGAAGTGATTATAATTTAGAACCGTTAATACAGAGAATCAAACATGCAGTTAAAAAAACAAAAGCCAAAAGGGTTTCTATTGATAGTTTGTCTTCTTTATTTAGCAGGTTTGAAGATAAAAGTGTTATAAGGAATGCTATTTACAGGATACTGGATGAGCTTAAGAAAATGAAAGTTACTTCTATGGTAAGTGCAGAAAAAGTAGACGGGAAAAACACTTTATCCAGATACGGAGTGGAAGAATTTGTTGCAGACGGAGCAGTTGAATTGGAAATGGGAGAAGAAGAACAATCTGTTATGAGAAAAATCATAGTAAGGAAAATCAGAGGGACAGGATATAGAAGCGGAAGAGTTAATTTTGAGGTAGGAAAAGAAGGATTAGAAGTTTATCCTAAGATACCAATAGATAAAAATATTGCTAAAACAAATTTTAAAGAAAGGAAAAAATTTGGTTTAAAG
>JAHENH010000087.1 GCA_018609935.1 Halobacteriales archaeon
AATTTGTCCGGTGTTTTTTCATTTTTAAGAGCATTTATTAAATCCCCTACATTATAATGTATATCTTTTTTTGTAGATGGAGATACAAATTCTAATTTACTATTCTTATATATAGCTACGGATATTGTTGGAAAAATTATCTCTTCATGATCATCCCTTGTAATTTTATTTTTTTGTAGTTTTCTTTTAAAATGTGGATATAGCTGTAATTCATTTTTTTCCGCCCAATTTCTGAATTCTCTATATTTCTCAATTTCAGGCCATGGTCTTGCATCAGTTAATTTTATTCTTTTTGGCCATATACTAATTTTAACATTTTCTAAGCCATAATTTTCTAGTGTATCTATTATTTTCTTTCTAATACGGACTTCATCAGGTCGAGTATATATTTCAGTTTTTATATTCATAATATATTAGTTATTATATTATTGAATATATATCTAGACAAATAAAAGTGTTTGTACTAAAATATAAATAATTTTAATAAAAAATTTAGATACAGTTAAAAATCATAAAAAATAAACCTAAAATACCGATATTTTTAGGTAACTATTTATTAGGGATTTATACTATAAGTAGGGTTGATGTGAAAGGAAACCACCGTCCTTTATGGCGTGGAGAATGTCACATATCTATATTGCTTTTGTTTTCTCTTCTAACTCTCCTTCTTCATGCATTTCATATACTGTATCACTCCCGCCTAAAAATTCTCCATCAACGAAAACCTGCGGTATTGTAGGCCAATCAGTTATTTCACTTAACACTTCGCGTATTCTTGGATCATTTAATACATTTACAGTTTCAAAGTCTTCTTCATAATGAGCGATAGTTTGTACTGCTTTCCTAGAATATCCACATTGAGGCATATGTTTATTACCTTTCATAAATATAATTATATCTTTGTCTTCTATCGATTCCTCAATTCTTTCTTTCATTTCTTCTCTAGTATCTGCATTTTCTATTCTTTGCTGCATTGTTTCGGACATATATAATAATTTAATCTTATTCTCAATAAACTTTTATCTTATATATTTGAAATCCAACCAAATACTTAAGAAACTTTTTGTAATATAAATATAGTTATAACATAGAAACTATTTTACAATGTTCCTTTTGGTGTCTACTTTATGAAGGAGGATTAGATGCTAAAAGTTAAAAGGGAAAATTCACATATAATATCTTTTATATTTATTGTTTATCTTCAGACGGGGATACAGCATTTATTTCTACTGCATGTATTTCATTTCCTATTTTATCATCCAAGACATCATATATCTTTCTTCGCCTATCTACTTTGGTTAAACCCTCGAATTCAGGAGATTTGACATGTAATTTGAAATGTTTAGCATCTTCACCTTCTTCTTCTCGAGTTTCTACTTTGACTTCTGATTTTTTAATATTAGATTTAATAAGATTTTGGACTTCTTTTTTTTCCATATAACTATATTAACATTAGAAAAAAGATAATAACTTTGAATCAGCTAATATATTACGGAGCTAACATTATTTTAATAATTACGTTTTCGCTAACAGACAAGTTTAAATTTATTTTTAATTTATTTTTCACGTGTTTTATTTATTTCTTTTTCAAGTTCTTCTATTAACTCTTCTGTTTCTTTTTTTTATTTTATCGCTTATTTCTTCAGTTTGATCTAATAGTTTCTCAATTTTTTGTTGACATTTTCTAATGCTTTATCTATTTTATCTTGTTTTTCTGACATATTAACTATAACTACATCTAAAAATTTTAATATTTTTATTTTTTTATAAATAATAAATTTAAGTAATAAAAAGATGTATAAAAACTTAAAAATTGTATGTTTACAATTAAAAAATATTATTTTTATTTATTAAGCAATAAGAATTTTATTTCATAGAGTATATATAATAAATAAAATATTAATTTAGCTGTTTTTTATAAAGATTTTTCTTTAACATCTTAATTCAAATAGTCAAAAAGTATAAAATGACTTAGCTGAAATAATCAATTTTTATTATTTATAAATTTATTAAATAATTAGAAAACATAGAAACTTTTACAAAATAATTAATTTCTTTTATATTTAACAATATAAAATTACCAATATACAATAGATTTTGTAGTAAAAAATATTATCCTCCAAATAGAACAATATTTGATATTAATAAATTATTTAACCAGAAAAACTAAGTTTCTATATAAAAATGGAAATCTTGCCTAGCTATATAAGAAAAGATATCTACAAATTACTTTAAAAGCGCCGAAGATTTCCCAATTTGAGTTATTTATTTTTGTTAGGGTTATCAAGTATATCAGTATTGTTAAGTAGGTTTTTTATCTCTTCTATATTGAGTTCTTTTAGTTTTTCAGTTCCAAGAAATAATATTAAAGGATATAAGTGTCTGTTTTTTTCCAGTTTTTCTTGATCAAATTCTAGTTCATATTCAAGTTTTGTTTTTTTAACAGATTTATTTAGTTTTTTTTCAAGATCTTTTCTTAAATAAAATGTTTTATGGGATCTATCTTTTACTCTATCTCTTGATTTCTTTTTATCATCTTGTTTAGAACTTATTTGTTTGTTATTTGTTTTTTCTTTGTTTTTCTTTTCTGTTTCTCCGGAATTTTTATTTTTATTTTCTTTTTTTGTTTTTTCTTTACGTTCAAATCGTTCGGAAATTCCCTTCATTTCTTCTTCTCTTTCAGACATCTTCTTTTACCTTTGATTTTTTTGAGAATTTATTGTCCAAGTATTCAGCTATTGATAAAAGTTCTTCTTCCATATCACATTTTTCCTTATGGTTGAATATTGAGAAATTATTTGTTATTGAACGTTGTAGAGCGACTCTTTTCCTTATTTTAAATATTGGCATTTTATCTGAAAAATATTTTTCAAACATTTTCATTATTTCTTTCGACTCATTATTATGTTCAACTCGATTCGTAACTAGGGCTAATATATTGATATTTGTTTCATACCATTCTTCTAGGCTCTCTATTTGTTTTATTAAAAGTTCTAGTGCATCTCTACTTAGTTCTTCTGCATAAGTAGGTATTAATACGTTTTTTGTCGCTAACAGTGCGTTGTCCGTGAGTATATCTAAGCTTGGTGGACAATCGATAATTATATAATCATAGTTTTTGTCTATATTCTTTATAGCTTTATCAAGTCTTTTTCTTGCTCTGGGTGCATTCACTAGATCCGATTCTGTATTTACCATTTGGTTATTACTAGGTATTAAATCAAGTTCTTTATGGCTATATATTATATTATTTATCTTGGGTTGGTTTTCAATGTCAGTTAATATATGGTGAAGATTGAAATCATTAGATCTATAATGGTTTTTAAATCCTAATGCTTTAGTTAGACCACCTTGAGGGTCTGTATCTATTGCTAGAATATCATGGTTTCTCTGATTTAATGCCCCAGATAGATGTGTTGACAATGTTGTTTTTCCTACACCACCCTTCTGTAAACAAACAGATATCTTTGCTGTCTGTGATGTCTGTCCCATCATTTATATACAATACCTCTGCATATTTCTGTGATATCAACATATAAAAAACTAAGTCAGACACAAAAAAAAATAAAAAATATGAAAAAGATTGTTTATTAATTTTCAGCTACATAATCCCTTGCTATAGAAGCAGCTCTATTTTTACTTAACATTCTAGGGAGTTTAAATAAAAGTTTATCCCTAAAACCACCTGGTACTACAACCGTTTTATTATTAATTAATGCTTCATATCCCTGACGTGCAACTTCCTGAGGATCCAAAAGATCCCTGTCTGAAAGCTTAGAAGCTTCCATACCACCCTTTTCAAAAAGTTCGGTATCAGTCTCAGGTGTACAAAGTGCTGTAACACTAATATTTTTGTCAGATAATTCATTATTTAAAGCTACAGAAAATGAAACTATATATGATTTTACAGAAGAATAAACAGCCATTTTGGGTACCGGATATGCAGCAGATGTAGAGGCATGATTTAAAATCTTACCACCGTCCTTTTTATTCATAGATTTCAAAAAAAACTTAGTTAACTCAGTAAGTGAAACAAGGTTTAACTGTATCATATCTCTTTCCTGATCTATATCGGTGTCAATAAAATTTCCAAATATACTAAATCCAGCATTATTTACAAGAATTTCTATATCTATCATGTTATCAACTATGTCTTCATAAAGTTCTCTAGCAGATCCAGGCTTTGAGAGATCCTTAGGGAATACATATGCATTTATATCATTTTCTTCTTCAAGATCCTCCTTAAATTTGTTTAATTTGCCTTCACTTCTTGCAACTAAAACTACATCATGGTTATTTTTTGCAAATTGCTTAGTTAATTCATATCCAATACCTTTAGAAGCCCCTGTAATTAAGGTAGTACCTTTAGACATATTTAACAATAATAAATATGTTTTATTAAAATATTTATATATATTTATATTCTATTTTACACAAAAACATATAACTATTAAGTTAGAATTATTCAAAAAACCTATTTTGATAAGACACAATATCTGGGTCTATATATGAATATATAGTTACCAATAATAAATATGAAATGTTAAATTTAATACTACATTCGTTAAGATTAATCAAAGGTTTATAAAGTAAGGACTGTTTAAACAGAAAGAATAATAAACCTATAAAAAGTGAAAAAAATTGGAAAAAGAAAAAATAAGACAACAGGAAAAGGAAGAAAAAGAAAAGGAAGAACAAGGAGAGGAAAAAGACATATTATGTCCAGAATGTGGATCTGATGAACTTCTACAAGCTGATAGAGCTGAATTAGTCTGTGATGATTGTGGAGTAGTAGTAGAACAACAACAAATTGATCATGGACCAGACTGGAGAGCCTTCAACCAAAAAGACAAAAACAAAAAATCCCGGGTAGGAGCTCCCAAAACAAAAATGATGCACGACGAAGGCCTATCAACAACAATAGACTGGAAAGACAAAGACGCATATGGAAGATCACTATCCAACAAACGAAAAAAACAAATGGATAGACTACGCAAATGGCAAAGAAGAATAAGCACAAAAGACTCAAAAGAAAGAAACCTCAGATTTGCCCTAGGAGAAATAGACCGGATGGCAAGTAGTCTAGACATACCTGAAAGCACAAGAGAGGTAGCAAGCGTAATATATAGAAGAGCACTAAACGAAGAACTAATCCCTGGCCGTAGTATAGAGGCAGTAGCAGCAAGCGCACTCTATGCAGCATGCAGACAAGACAACATACCATCAAGCCTAGACGAAATAGTATCAGCATCAAGAGTCGATGAACAAGAGGTAGCAAGAACATATAGATATATCTCAAGAGAACTTGGACTAAAAATAGGTCCTACGGATCCAAGCGAATTCGTACCAAAATATGCATCAAAACTTAATCTAAGTGAAGAAACCCAAAGAAAAGCAATAGAAATAATAGAAAAATCAGCAGAAGAAGGCCTTCTAAGTGGAAAATCACCAACAGGATACGCTGCAGCAGCTATTTATCTAGCAAGCATACTTTGTAATGAAAAACGCACACAAAAAGAAGTAGGGGAAGTCGCTAACATTACTGAGGTAACAATACGTAACCGCTATCACGAACAAGCAGAAATAATAAGATAGAAATTAACTAATATATCTAAAAATTTTTAGTTTGAAAACTGACTTTCTATATCTATATCTTTCTTTTCTTGTTCAGTAGCTTCAAATAATTGCTTTTTTGTATAACCAATCATGTTGGAGACAAACTTATAAGATATTTAGTTAATATGTATATTAAATGTATTAACTGAATCATTGTCAGCTCGCCCCTTCCTAAGGAGATAGGAGGCTTGTTAGTGAACTCATCGTTCTAACTGAGACCAAAAAATTCCAGTAGGAGAACTAAAAACATCTACATTCACAGTCAATTTTTCCTTGTCTTTAGGTAAAGCCCGACAAATTTGTCCCTCCAGGATGAGGTTTCTGCTCACAATAGAGATCAAAATATATAGATCCATTATTTTTACAGGCATTAAATTACTATATAACATGTAACCACACTTAACATGTTAGGAACGCTGAATCCGTCTCTCCGGCCATGTTAACATGGCGTGAAGCGGAAGAGTTCACTACTAAGCTCATCAGTTTATGGATGAGAAGATGACATTTCATAGTTAGGATTTCTAAGTAAATATAGTTTTTTCTTAGGATATATAGCCTGTAAACATATATATTATTAATATGTGAATTTAATATTTTTGTATGAAAGAATTTGACGAGATAGATATGGAAATTTTGAAGCTTTTAAGTAAAAATTCCCGTAGATCGTTTAGTGATATAGCTAACATTGTGGGTCTTTCAGGTCCAGCTGTATCGAATAGAATAAAAAAACTAAAGGATGCCGGTATTATAGACAGCTTTACTATTGATATAGATAGAACACAGATCCATGAAGGGTCTTCATTTTTAGTTCAACTAGATACTGATATAGAAAAGATAAGTGAATATAAAGCCAAAATTAAGGAGGATAATCAAGTAGATCATATATATATTACAGCCGAGGGAAGTATTTTGTTTCATGCACATATATCAGGTAGTAAAATACATGAATGGATCCAAGATACTTTTAAAGACCTTAAAAACCTAAATTATGACTTAACGCTTATAGATGATTTTGAATGGGATCCAAAACTAGGT
>JAHENH010000088.1 GCA_018609935.1 Halobacteriales archaeon
ACTAATTGTAAATCCATTTTTTGATGATGAAGCTCTGGATATTATATCTTCTCCACTTGTAGATAGAGTTAATCATGATGTTGATATAGACATACTCACAAGAGATGTAACTAATCAAGAGAGGCCAAGTGATTCGAATAGAGAAGAAATGAAGAAACTATATAAAAAAATTATGGAGGTAGAAAAAGAATCTAATATAAATATTTTTGAATTTAACAGTAACAGGTTTCAGAAGGGATATTTACACGCGAAGGCAGTAATATCAGATGGTGGAAGAGCATATGTAGGTAGTGCTAATGTCACTGATCATAGTTTCCGTAGCTCATTTGAAATAGGAGTTATAATAGAGGATGAATCAGTTAGAGGACTTGAAAATTTCATAGATGCATTTATTAGGTCAGATTTCGTGGTATCTTGTAGATTTGAAGATTTTAAATAAAAATTTATATAAATACTATTATAGATTTTATTAATTTTCTATTTTAGGAGGACTCGGTTTTGTGTTTACTTTTTGTGAAATCGCCTGACAGCGTATTTTAAGGGTGTGTCTGGAGATTACTCGGGGGTTTCCCGAGCGAATAAAACTTTATATATAACCCGCTAGTAGTTTGGTTGTAAAATGTGTTCTGCGATTTCTCGGGTTAAGCCGAGTAAAAAAAATCAGTACACGGCTCATAACCGAGTCGTCGCCGGTTCGAATCCGGTTGGGCCCACTCTCAAAGTTTAGCTCGCCGGATTTAGCTCAAAGAAGATTCTGTGCTAGTTTTAAAAATACTGTAAAACATTAGTGTGCCGAATAAAGTTCGGAGGTCTGCCGAGTCTTGACCCCTTGGCACAAAAAACTGGTGGCCCATATATTTTATAAATATTTAGAGGTTGTTATTCATGAGTGGTTCCTTTGTTTCTTCATTTGCTGTACAATCAGAGGCCTATTGTGTCTGTAAGATAATCTCTGTATTGGAAAATCTTTCATCTCTCATTTACTTGGAATGTGTTTTTCCACCTTCCTTATAATTAAGAAGTATTAGGGTCTAATCTACTACTACAAGTGCCACATCAGTGTCTTTGGAGGTTAGATAGGGAATTTTTAACTAACTGGCTTAAGATCATCTTCTTTCTTCCTTTTCTTTATTCTTATAATTTGAAGTAGGTTTTATCGTTTTCTAGTATCTAATTTTCTATATTCTCTATTGGCAATTTTACCTATATACTATATTTTAATATATACATTTTTTATTGATATATTATTATATCTTGATATATTATTTTATATTTAGATAATAATGTCCATAGAATGTAAAGATAGCTACAAAATATAGAAATATTCAAGTAACTGAACCTCCTCTATTTTTTTGTAATGGGAGAAAAAAACCCAGAAGATAATTCAGCAGATAGGTGGCAACAGTGGAACAACTGGGATGAATGGAAGACAAATAAATCAAAAAAACAAGAAAGTGATAAATATATTAAAAATGAAATTAGTATTGATAGAACAGAACTTGTAATGGAAAAAACAAAGGAAGGATTACTGATATATAATAAAAATAAAACAAATCAATGGATGGTTATTGATAATCCTGCAGAACTAAAAAGATGAAGAAATATTTTTTAATTATTTAGTTTATTTTGTAGTCTAGAATCTATTTTATCTTTTAAATCCTCTATTTGATTTTTTTGATTATCTATTTTATCTGTTAGTTTTTTGATTGCTTTATCTCTTGCTTCTATCTTTTCTTGTTTCCTTTTTATTTTTTTATTTAAATGTTTTATTTGGTTTTCTTTTTCTGTTCGCATCTTTTCTCTTCCCTTTTTTATTTCTTCAATTCTATTAATTAAATTAAATATATATTCTTCCTGTTTTTTATTTTCATTCTTCTCAATATCCATAGTTAAAACTGAAACTTCATACATATAAAGTTTATACTATCTATATTTTTCTTTATATTTTAAACATATATTTTGGATATAAAAAGATCAATATAGTGTATATTAACTCTGAGAACTATAAGACAATATATATTTTATATTTTACCAGTCTTCTGGTTTAGTATTATAGTCACTATCAGCTATCTTTGTTTCATTTAGATTAATTTCATTTCTTTCAATTTTTTCACCGTCATATCTTATTAATAATCCTTTTTCTATTTCCTCAATTTCTCTTCTCCTGGTTCCAGTAGCATCTTTTAGTTCTTTTTTGACAGTTTTAAGGTTGATAGGTCTTCCCCACATCTTAAATATTCTTTTAAGTGTCTGCTCTGCTTTTTCGATATCTAATTGTATACCATTATAATGGTGAATTAATAGTAATTCTCCAGCATTTTTATAATTGGCATCATGTATTTTTATTGTGGGTTTTCCAAAATTAGTAAATTCTAAAAGAAGTTTCTTTTTTACATCTTTATACTCAGTACTAGTAGCTTTATATTGGTCGAAAGCTTTACTGTATTCATAGGTAAAGTAATTATTTCTATCCACAAATTCTTGTGTTAAAAATTCATCGATAAAAGTTACATCATTATGAGTTTCTCTAACTTCTTTCATTTTTCTCCAGCCACAGGTATAATCAATATTATTGATGGCTTCTTCTATTGATTCAAATTCTTTCTTATTTGACAAATAACGATATATTGTTTCTAAATTTTCTTTATTTATTTTTTTAAGAAATCCTTTATTTTCAGGTTTATTAAGAGAAAAATGACGTTCAGCTAGACCTTTATATGTAAGGAATTTCCAATCTTCATCTATGTCACGGTCTGAATAAAGATGTTTTTTTATTTTATCTCTGTCTGTCTTTTCATTTTCTATTTCTAATAGTGCTTCTGGATTTAGTGTCTGAATTGGTTTATTAGGAAGTATTAGTTTTTGAATTTTTTCAAAATCTAGTTCTTCAAAATTATCTGGATTAATTCCATTTATTTTTAATAATTTACTAGCTATTTCTTCCCTGTTCACTTTATTTTCAAGATATTTCCATAGTTCTTTACCTAGCTTATATGGATTTAACCCTCTAGAATCCAGTACTTTTGCCTGTAGCTCAGCATGATCTATAACTTCTTCAGTACTTCCAAATTCAGACATCATTATGGATTCCCAATATATACTCCAACCCTCATTCATTACTTTAGTCATTTTTTGAGGGGCAAAATAATAGAACTCCTGTCGTAGACTCTCTATTGTTTCTTTTCTCCATTCTTCCATTTCTACTGCTTTACCACTTTTTTCATCATATCTTTTCCCGTATTTAGATAAAAAATGTAAAAGATCTTTTACTGGTTCTTCAGGAAAACTTTTTCCCTCTTTTTTATCTTGTTTGTTTAACCATTCGTCATTAAATACCTCTTTTCTTATATTATCTGAAATCCCTAGTTTTTCTAGATTTTTACTCAAATCTTCTTCCTTGGATTCTTCCCTGTTTATTTCCTCAAAACCTCTATGTTGATTTATATTGTCTTCAATACATAATATATTATCTATCCATCTTTCAACTTCTTCCATTCCTTCCTTTTCCATATATTTTTCAATTTTCTTAGAGTTTTTCTCTAACATAGATTCTCCACCTTCTATAGATTTTTGAAACCAGCTGTTATTAGCAAAAAAATCAGCATGTCCTTCAACATGTGATATGATAGCTTTCTGGTCTGAAAGTTTATTAGAAACTTGAAGGTATGCATGACATGGTTTATCTCTTGAAACAAGTTCATAAATACGAGAATGAGTGTATTTAGACTGCTTTTTTTGTTTATCATATTTCATACCCCATCTCCAGTGAGGGTATCTAATTGGAAATCCATCATACGCAGCGACTTTGTTTACTTCATCGTAATTCACTACCCAATAATTTACTTCTCCAGGCTCTAAACCTAGTTTTAAAGCTAGCTTTTTGGCATCATCGACAGTTTTTTCAAGATTTTTTGCAACCCTATTTTTTTTATTTTTTATTCTTCGTTTTTTATTTTCATCCATTAGAACCACTTCCAGCAGCTCTAAGTACCTTTTTTATAGAATCTACAACTTCATTATTTGAATTAACTTCTGTAACTACGACATTATCTTTTTCATTAAAATGTTTTTCAAGCTTTCTGGAATGTGTTGGACCTACGGGATTTGTTGGTTGCGTTTCAACATATCCATGGAGATTGGCTTCTATATCTTCTATTAATGGTATGACTCTTTCCTTTGAATCCCCTCTATAATTTTCCCCATCACCAGATGCAAAAACGAACCTATTCCATCCATTCCAAGGATACTCAGCTTTTAATATTTCTTTAGTTAACTCGTATGCAGAAGAAATTCTAGTTCCACCTCCTGACTCTATTCCAAAAAATTCTTCTCTTTCAACTTTCCATGCTTTATAGTCATGTACTATATATATAAAATCTGCTTGTTCATATTTTCCTTGTAGATACCAATCTAACGGTGAAAAAACACGTTCTACTAATTCCCTTTTTTCTTTATCCATAGAACCTGAGATATCTCGTATATTGACAACTACTACCTTCTCCTCTTCTTTTTCAATAGTTTCAGGATATCTATATCTTTGGTCTTCATCTCTAAATGTAATATTACGGACAATTATATTAGGTTGACCAAACTCTTGTTTTACTTCATCAATAGAACTCCATTTTTTTCTTTCTTGTACTGATAAATCTTTATAGGCTCTCTTCAACCATTTTTTAGATACATTCATCCTGTTTTTTCTGGCCCATCGAAAAGCTTCTTGGGGATTTTTACCATCTACTTTTAGTATTTCTTTTATGTAGTCAGGATCAAAGGCAGTAGCTAATTTTCTTTTTAGCCCTTGTTTAAATGTTCTTTCTAAATCTAAAACACTTTCAGGTCCAGTTTTAGTTATATCTGTTAGTTGTGTTATTTCTTCTTTTACCTTTTTACCTTTAGGTTCTAGATTTAGCTCAAATTCTTCATCTATTTCTTCAGCAAATTCTTCTGGATCCATTTCATAATATCCATGATCACCCTCTTGGCTACCTCCTTCTCCCTCATCTTCTCCTTTTTGAGGTTTTTGTATTATATCCCCAACTTCTGGCTTCTCTTTTTCTGACTGACCTACACCTCCTTTGTCCTTATCATCGTATACAAATTCTGGAAGTTGAACTATCTTTATAGGTATACGTATATCTGTTTTGTCGCTTTTACCTATCTCACCATATTGTATAAAATTTTTTAGATCCTGTCTTCTTTCTTCACCTACTTTTCTATATCTTTCTAGATCTTCTTTTAAACCCATCTTTCCACCACTTTTCTACTAGTTAATTCAGCGGATCCTCTAGAATAATCAAATACTTCAACCATACCTTGGATAGTTTTATGTTTTAATTTTTCCGTCTCTGTATTTTCTGGAGGTGTCTTCCAACTTTTTGGATTAAATTCCTTATATTGTCTTTTAACATCTTCAACGCTGTAGCTTGAAAGAGCATCTCTGATTGAAGGAATTTCTTTAGGTCCTATAGCTGCCTCAAATCTATCTGTTCTATCTTTCCATGTTTGAACTTTTATTTCTCTTGCAACCTGCTTCCTAAATTCTTCAACCTCTGAAGCAGGTTTTTTATTAATATAATCATTTTCAGAAAATCTGCCTAGTTCCTCTATTTCAAATAGTTTCATTTTAAGGGGATCCGGACCTACTTCATTTTTTCTTTCATCTACTTCTATCCATTCTTGAACATTCTTTATATAATCTTCTATTGCTTTTTCTTCTGGATTTTTATCCCTCATTATTGAGTTTAATACATCTTTTTCTTGTTGTTCTCTGATATATCTACGAACTGATTCTGCTCTTTCCTTATATTCTGTTTTTTCCCTCTCCGAGAATATAGGCTTTTCATCCATTCTTTCAACCATTGCATCTAATATATCATCAGGCATAATTACGTCCTCTAAATTAAGTTTTGAATGAGATCTATCTATTTTTTCACCTAGTAGTTCAGCAATTACATCCCTAGCATATGTAACTGGTATACCTTTTTCTCCATCATCTGATTTTTCAGAAAACTCGAGATCTTTTTTTTCTAATCTTTTATTTTCTTTTTCAATATATCCTATATCATAAAGAATAGCTTTATCCACAAGTCCGAAACCAGGTGGTAGATCAGTATTATCTAGTCGTGATAAGACATTATACATTGAAGCTGTTTCTATGGTGTGAGGAGCTAGCTCTTTGTTTGAATTTTTATTTTTGTTATACTTTTTTATCGTTAGGGGACTGCTTAATCCTTCTTCTATTTCTTCATGGTTTCTTATTTCCTTAATCTGATTTAGTTCTCGTCTTAAAAGTTCAGCTTCTAAACTAAGGTTTGTAAGATATTTGAATTCATGTTTTTCTAGCCTTCTTTTTAAGGCTTTAAATGGATCTTCTTCTCTTAGTTCTTGTTTAGAGTCTAGTTGAGCTTCCAAATCTGGATTTGAAATTATTATTAATACACTATCTATATCCATTGCGGTTCCTTCATCGATTTTAACAACACTTTCATCGGAAACGTTCAGAAGTCTTTGTAACAAATCTGCGTGATGGAAAGCATCTTCTATTATTGTTATTCCGCTATTACCTTGGGATAGTACACCAGTATATGAAAACGCTTGAGGATTCTTTTTCCCTCTTGAACCAAGTTCTCTTAACATTTCAGGCATCCAGCTTCCAACCAATCTTTCTCTTGGGCTTCCCGTATCATCTGCGTGAAGGACACCAATTCCCTTACCAATATCTACAATATAGTTTTTAACACGAAGATGTTTTTTACTTGAAATAGAAGAGAAGATATCTTTTTTTTCCCTGTATTCTTCTTTGAGATAATTATATGCTACTTTGGAGAAAGGATCTAGATCTTGGTTTATTTCTATACCTAATGAATTTTTGTTTTTTGTCTGTTTTATTATTTCTTTATATATATTTTTAGGAAAAATAGTAAGTGGATTAATTTGTACTGGACTTTCGTACCATTCTTTTTCTGAACCCCATTCATGTACATTTGAAACATTCCATTCTAATGTGTATCTCCTACCTTCTTCCGTTTTAGAATATTCTTTGAGGCCATTTATCAAACATCTTTTGAATTCACTTTTACCCGTTGCAGTAGGTCCTTCTATCCATATCATTTTTTCTCCTTTTCCTCTACCAGAAGAGATACTTCTTAAGGAATCGACGAACTGATTTAATATGTCAGTATTTCCAAGTATAGCGTGTTCACCGTTATTCCAAGGATCGTCAAAAAATCTGTATCTTTCTTTTTCTTCTCCTTTTTCTACTACTTTCCGAATACCCTCGCTTTCTATAGCTTTTAACAGATAGGTACTTGCCTGAGAGGTAATATGTGGGTTTTTAATAACTTTATTAACAAATTCTTCTAAACTCAAAGGTGTTTTATAGGCTTGGTTTAATTCTCTATCTGTTTTTTCTATTGCTTTCCTCCCATCCATTTTTATATAGTAATGAAAATTATTCAATTTCTTCTTTTGCTACTTTTGCTCCTGCGAACTCTAATACTTCCTTACCTCCTTCTTCTGAATAACCTCTTTCTTTTAAAGCTTTTATCCAACTACTTTGCTCTCTTTTTTCCTCCCCTGAAACCAATGCACCAAAATTTATATTATGTTTTTTATCCTCCCATAATTTTCTTTCTAAGGCACGCCGTAATCTATCATTATCTTGTGGTTTAAAACTTCTACCCCCTCTAGCTCGTCTAGACACCCAGTTTGATATTTCTTGTCTGAAATCGTCTTTTCTATCTTCGGGGATTCCAAGTTGTTCTTCAACTTCTCTCATGAACTTTTCATCTGGTTCTTGATCTCTACCTGTTATTTCGTCTTTAATTGTATCATCCTCTATATATGCCATAACATGATCCATATATTTTGTTCCCTGCTCTTCTATTTCATCAACATCATATGCCAAAGCGTGTCGTACATCTTCTGTAGCTCTTTCTTTATATTCTTCCCTAACAATTTCTAGATATCTTCTATAACTTTCAAATTCTTTTTCGGGTATACTTGCATGGTTTTCTAGATTTTTTTCTATATATTTAAACAGAGTTATAGGGCTTAGATATGTCTTCCCTTCGTGTTTAGAATCCATGATAGCTTCCGCTATTTCATCACCAATAAACCTGGGAGAGACACCTGACATACCTTCTTCATCATCTGCCTCCTGTTTTAATTTTTCAGCATCTATCTCACTATCTTCAATCTCATTATTATATGCCTTAGCTTTTTGAATTAATTCTATATTTTTTGGATTGTCAAGTCTAGTTAAAACTCCAAAAAGCCCAGCTATATCTAAAGTATGAGGCTCAACTGTGGTAGGGAGATCAGCATTTTGCAAAAGTTTCTCATATATTTTAGCTTCTTTTTGATATTCTAATACATATGGAAAATCTATCCTCTTGGTACGATCATTAAATGCTTCCATCTTTTCATCTCCTTTTTTATCTCTATATTCGGGCATATTAGTCCTACCTACTATTACTTGATCAATATCTATACGAGGGTTATTTTGAGGTTTTATAGTTTGTTCTTGAGTTGCATGTAAAAAATCATATAGAAACTCTCTCTGTAGCTTTAAAAGTTCTTCTCCACTGAATATTCCTCTATTAGCATTGCATAAGGCTCCAGAATAATCAAACGCTCTTGGGTCACTTTCTCCATAAACGGCAATTTTACTATAATCTATACCCCCTGTAAGTTCTGTTTCGTCTTGATTTTTTTCGTCTTTAGGTTCAAATGTTTCTATACATTGTCTCTGGTTTTCATCAGCTATTAACCGTATAATATCTATATGGTTATCTAGGACTGCTTTTAGATTGTCGTTATAGTGATCCAGTAAACTATCCATATAAAAAGAAGATTCAGGATCAAGAGATTGCTCATTTCTTAAAGAATATGGAGTTTCCAGTTCATTATTTAATTTTTTTATGAATTTTTTTCTTTGTTCTATGGGAAGTAATACTAATGGATCTTGATAGATAGGTGAGACTACTTGATCATCTAATGGATCTTGATCTTCAATTATTTCGGTTAGATTTTTCCATTTAAAAGTATACATCCTACCCTCATCTTTTCTTGTATAATCTTCAAAATATCTTCTCATCAACCAATCAAATTCAGATTTACCTGAACCAACAGGACCTAAAAGTAGCTTTATTCGTTTTTCTGGCCCTAAAAATCTGGCACCACTTTTTAATTTATTTACGAATTCATGAATAGCTCTATGTACTTCATCTCCGAAAAATCTATGTTCACCATTATGTAAAGGATCCTCTGAAGCTAGCTTATATTTAACAAGTTCTTTTCCCTCAATATATTCTTTTCCATAGAAATCAAACATATCCGCAATACGTTGATTAGAATTACGGGAAATGCGAGGTTCCTTACGTAGCCCCTCTAAATACCATCTGAAATTTTTTTCTTGTCTCGCATCTTTTGGCATTGATTCTTTATATTTCTGGCTTATTTCTTCTAGTGTTTCCATCCCCACACTAAAGAAGATCTACAGTCTTTAATTTCTTATGGATACTGGCACTTTATTTATATAAAAAAAATATATAACATATATAATAAATTATTATTGAAAAAAATCTAATAAAAAATTAAAAATATAAAATTATAACTATATATAAAATCCTTTAGATGAAGCTTTTATCTTCCTAGTTTTATATCAAAAGAATAGTTGGTATAAATATAACTTTAAACTTAAATATCACTGTGTAAAACTAAATATTTCTTGGTTATTTTCTGAAAATTATTGTAGATATACACACTACAAATCTTTACTATATTTAAATTGAAGATTGATCCCTTTTAGACTGATTTTTAATTCACAACCTGATCTATGTACTTGATTACTATATAGATAAATGATGTTTTTCTTAGATATCTATTTACAATTCTAAAATCTTATAGGTTACGTTGGTGCAGGTGCAAACCCTCGCCCCTTGGTAATAGTTGGGCGGCGACCGCCGACGTGGGACGCGAAAGCGTACTTCACCACCTAGGAAACACGCAACCTCAATATCCTCATAGAGGAATCCTCACTCTTCACGGCAGGGAGGATGTCAAATATTAGTTTTTATAAGTAAAATTATTTTAGACAAAAATTAATATATAAAAATAAGTAATGTAGATTAAATAATTACAAGATATCATAAGTTGAAATCGATAATTTTTCTAAATATCCTGATTTATCTCCAATGAAAAATAATGGAAGAAGAGTACCGTCTCGAATATTTTGAGGCAAAGGGATTTGAAAGGAAAAAATGCCCTAGCTGTAGACGATTTTTCTGGTCTAGAGGTAACCAAAAAATATGTGGTGAACCTCCATGTGGTAAATATTCGTTTTTAGATAATTCTCCATTTAAGAAATCGTTTACGCTCGATGAAATGAGAGAAGAGTATCTTAACTTCCTTGAAAAAAATGGACATACTAGAGTTTCACCGTATCCAGTTGATGCTAGATGGAGAGATGATGTTTTATTAACTCAAGCTAGTATATATGATTTTCAACCTTTAGTTACTTCTGGCAAAACTCCTCCTCCCGCTAATCCCTTATGTATTTCCCAGCCGTGCATACGGATGAATGATATAGACAATGTTGGAAGAACTGGAAGACATACGTTAGCTTTTGAGATGATGGCTCATCATGCATTTAATTCAAGATCCTCTGAAGGATCATATTCTGGTGAGGTATATTGGAAGGAAAAAACAGTTGAGCTTTGTGATTCTTTTTTAGATCATCTAGGAAGTCCTTTAGAAGAAGTTAGTTATATAGAGTCTCCTTGGGTAGGTGGGGGTAATGCAGGTCCAGCGTTTGAGGTTGTTCTTAGAGGTGCTGAATTAGCTACTCTAGTTTTTATGGATCTTGAACAAGATCCTCAAGGAGAGTATAAAATGAAAGACGGTAATTATTATTCAAAAATGGATAATTATATAGTCGATACTGGATATGGACTAGAAAGATTTGTATGGATGTCACAAGGTACTTCTACAATATATGATGCTGTATATCCTGATATAATAGATGAGATACTGGGAAACTCGACTAGAAAAGGTAATAGACAAGTATTGGAAAAAATTGCCCGTAGAGCTGGTAAGATGGACGTAGAAGACGTTGAAGATCTTGAAGCTACAAGAAAAAATGTAGCCGAAGAATCTGGACTTTCCCTAGATGAGCTAGATAAAGCTTTAACACCTTTAGAAAATTCTTTTGCAATTGCTGATCATTCAAGAGCTCTTTTGTATATGCTTTCTGATGGGATAGTTCCCGGAAGTTCAGGTTCAGGATATCTAGCTAGATTAGTTTTAAGACGATCAATACGTCTCGCAGAAGAAATCGATTTAGGAATACCATTAGAAGATTTAGTTGAAAAACAAGCAAATAAGTCAAGAAAAGGAGAAAAGATAGATAAAATAAAAGATATAGTAAGCCATGAAGTGGATAAATATGAAGAAACTAGGAAAAGAGGTAAAAGAAAGGTCAAGAGAAAAGCAAAAAATGTCAAAGAGAAAACTAGCCAAGATAATAAAAAGATTGGTGTTGACGAACTAGTGGAACTTTATGATTCACATGGAATACAACCTGAAACAGTGAAAAAATTAGCTAAGAAAGAGGAAGTAAATATAGAAATACCTGAGAACTTCTATTCAATTGTTGCAAAAAGACACCAAGAAGAAAATAATGATGAAGCAGAAAGGAAGACAAGTATAGATGAATTACCTAAAACCAACCGTTTATACTATGACGATGTAGAAAAAAAAGACTTTGAAGCTGAAGTACTTGACGTGTTTAGATCTGAAGACGAATATAATGTTGTTTTAGATAAAACTGTCTTCTACCCTGAAGGTGGAGGTCAACCATCAGATAAAGGGGTATTAGAAAATGAAAAAAAAGTAAATGTAAAAGATGCCCAACTAAGGAATGGTGTGATAATACATAATACTAATAAGAAATTAGAAAAAGGAGAAAAAGTTAAGGGTAAAATCGATTGGGAAAGAAGGAAATCTCTTATGCAGGCTCATACAGCAACACATATTGTTGGTGATGCTGCACGTAAAGTGTTAGGCGAACATATAAAACAAGCAGGGGCTCAGAAAGGTGTTAAGGAATCTAGACTTGATATAACTCACTATAAAAGAATACAAGATAAAGAAAAAGAAGAAATAGAAAAGATAGCAAATGAAACTATTCGAAAAAATATTGATATAAAAGACATATGGATGGATAGACATAAAGCTGAAGAAATTTATGGTTTTGATCTCTACCAAGGTGGTGTACCACCTGGTGAGCAGATTAGACTAATAAAAGTTGACAAAGATATACAGGCATGTGGAGGAACTCATGTAAAAAAGACTGGAGATATAGGAACAATAAAAATAATAAAAACTGAAAGAGTACAGGATGGAGTTGAAAGATTAGTATTTACTTCTGGTGGTTCAGCTGTAGAATATATACAAAATATAGAAAGATTATTGAATGAAACAGCTGATATATTTGATGTTCCTGAAAATGAAATTCCAGAAACAGCTAAACGATTTTTTGAAGAATGGAAAGAAAGAGGGAAAGAAATAGAAAAACTTAAAGAAGAAATCATAGAAGCTAAAGTAAAAAGAGATAAAATAGAAGATAAGAATCTTGAGATTGAAGAAGAAAATATAGTTATACAAAGAATAGATACAGATATAGATGAATTACGTTCAATTGCTAATTCACTAGCTGAAGAAAAAAATAAAGTAATAATAGTAGGTGGAAAAGGAAAAGAAGGAGCTAGTATTGTTGTTATATCTCCTCTAATGGAAATAGATGCCGGAGAAATAGCCTCTATAGCTTCTAATATATTAGGTGGAGATGGAGGTGGTTCCAAAGAATTTGGTCAGGGAGGTGGGGAAAAAACCGAAAAAATTGAAGAAGCTCTTAAAGAAGCAAAAAATAAGGTGCAATCACTGTTATGAGCTGGCTTGAATGTATAGAATGTAATGAAGAATATGATGATAAAAAACTTATATATACATGTCCATCCTGTGGAGGATTATTAGAAGTAAAATATGAAGAAATACCATCTAGAACCGACTTTAGAGGTTCTGGAGTTTGGAGATATTCATCCGTTTTACCTGTAAATACTAGAAAAGTAACCTTAGATGAAGGATCCACTCCTTTATATAAAGCTAGAAAATTATCAGAAAAACTAGGACTAGATATTCATGTTAAACATGAAGGAATGAATCCTACAGGGAGCTTTAAAGATAGAGGTATGACTGTCGGAGTTTCAAAAGGTCTAGAGCTTGGAGTTGACAGAATAGCATGTGCATCAACTGGTAATACTAGTGCGTCTCTTGCAGCATATGGCTCTGCTTGTGACATTCAATCTGCTGTATTACTTCCTTCCGGAAAAGTAGCACTTGGTAAAATAGCCCAAGCTCTCGCTCATGGTGCTAGAGTAGTAGAGTTAGAAGGAAACTTTGATGATTGTTTTGAAGTTGTCCGGACCCTAGCAAATGAAGGGTTTTTCTATTTATTAAATAGCGTAAACCCCTACAGACTAGAAGGTCAGAAAACGATTGCGTTTGAAATATTAGAACAGCTTTCTTGGGAAGTACCTGATAGAGTTGTATTACCTGTAGGAAATGCAGGAAATATCAGTGCTCTATATAAAGGATTTAGGGAATTCGAAAAGGCAGGGATAATAGATGTAATTCCATCTATGACGGGAGTACAATCAAAAGGAGCATCTCCCCTAGTAAAAGCATTTAGAGAAAATAAAGAACTAAAACCAGAGGACCCTGAAACAAAAGCAACCGCTATACGTATAGGAAACCCAGTTAATGCCCCAAAAGCTATGAAAGCAATAAAACAAACAGGGGGAACAGCAGTTGCAGTATCTGATAAAAAAATAGCTAAAGCCCAAAAACAACTTGCACTCGAAGGTATTGGGGTAGAACCTGCAAGCGCAACCTCTATAGCAGGTGTAAAAGAATTGCTTAACCGAGAGGAAATAGATAAAGGAGAAAAAATTGCATGTGTAGCCACAGGACACCTTCTAAAAGATCCAGAAGCAGCCCTAGAGATAGGGGATACAGAAAAAACAGATGCAGATCCCAAGTCTGTAAAGAAATTACTGTCATAGAAAAATAAATCAAACCTAAAAATCTTTAAATACAAATACATAGAGACAATAATTTTCTTCTACTAAAATAGCAGTAGAGTATAGTATTAGATACAGTATTTTGAGGTTTTATGTTGGTCTATATAATCTGTATGTAATTTGTGAACATATTATTTGAAGGATTTATCCCTACTTAGCATCTTCTAAACCTATTATTAGATATAATTTATTCAGTCCAAGATAACAAAAAAATAAAGATATATTCTATAACACCTATGTTTTTCTATCTTATATAGATAGAGAATAAAAAGATAGATGATTTATTTGGTTTTATGGATTTAACTTTTTTGGGTACAGGTAGTGCTATATCATTAGATAGAGCTCAAAGTGGATTGTTACTAGAAGATGAAAATATATTGTTAGACTGTGGGTCTGGAGTGTTCCATAATATAGGTCGTTCTAGTGTTAGTATACAGGATATAGAGAATGTATTACTCACTCATAATCATCTGGACCATTTTTCGGATCTTCCCTCACTTATTAAAGCAAAAAAATTACTTGGTGATAAAAAACTAAAAATATATGGTCCTCCAGGTACAGAACAGACAATTGAAAGATTTTTTGAGATTTTTAATTATATTGATGTAAAAATAAATTCGACCCAATATAATGAAAATAGTATAAATTTGGATATAAATAATATAAATCCAGGAGATTCGTTTAGATTAAAAGGAAGAAAAATAGATACTATAAAAACACATCATAGTATTATCTCTATTGGATATAATTTTGATGACTTATTTGTTTATACGGGTGATACTGAACCATTTAAAGAAATTATAGGCTTTGTAGATGGCTGTGATATCCTTATACACGAATGTTCTTTTCCAGATGAACTAGAAATAACAAACCATACTCGTCCTTCAGATCTAGCTAAAGTTGTCAAAGATTCTGATATAAAATATATCTATCTAACTCATTTTTATCCACATATTAAGGGCAAAAAAGAAAAAATTAAAAATACAATAAATAAAGTCTTTGAGGGAAAAGTAGAAATTGCAAAAGATATGGAGACAATACAGGTTTAAAGAATATTTCTAATTTTTTTCTCCATTACCTCTATAGGAGGTTTTTCTCCAGTCCATATATCTAAAGATTCTGCTCCCTGTAAAACTAACATTGAGACTCCATCTACAGTTTTAGCTCCTCTTTTTTTAGCTTCTCTTAATAAATGTGTCTCAATAGGTCTATAGACTAAATCAAAAACTGTTAGATTAGAATGAAGATAATCTACAGGAAATGGAGATTTTTCTTCTTTCATTCCAACACTGGTTGCATTAACTACAATATCAGCTTTTACTATAAGTTCTTCATTGTACTCTAGAGAATGACCTTTAGCCTTGTCACCTATCTCTTCAGCAAGCTTGATTGCTTTTTCGGCTGTTCTATTTATAATATCTAAAGATAATGCTTTGTCAGCTAATCCATAAGCAACAGCTCTCGCTGCACCTCCAGCTCCTACAATAACAACTTTTTTGTTTTTAATCTTTGTTCCAGACTTCTCTAGAGCTTTTCTAGCACCAATAACATCAGTATTATATCCTTTCATAGAATGAAGATCTAATGTATTAATTGCTCCAATCTCTTTTGCACTTGCTACTTTTTCAATTTCAGAAAGATTAGCAACTGTCTCCTTATGCGGTACTGTAATATTTAGACCATCAATTCCAAGTGATTTAGACCCCTTTATGGCGTTTTTTACATTTCCTTTTCTTACTCTAAACCTAGAATAATCTGCATCTATTCCTAAGGATTTAAATGCAGCTCTATGCATCGGAGGTGAAAGTGAATGTTCAACAGGATCACCTATTACACCATATACCTGCATAATTTCTAATAGTCCATATAGAACTTATCCTTTTCTAACTATACTATATAACTTATAAGATATTAAGAATTGTATAGAAAAAAACCAATTCCTACTTACAAAAGTAACAGTGAGAGCGCCTCTGAGCTTGACTCCGAGAAGCGAAGCTAGTGTAGTACGAGAACTAATAGGTAGATGGATGAACGAAGAAGATGAGTAAGAGTCTGGTCAAGATATTACCGCTACAGCCCGAAATACACGAAGGTAAAAAACTAACAACTTCGAAGTGACTTCCTAGAGGCACATAGTGTCTATAATCAAACGATAAAACATGCCAAGAACGTAGCTGACTGGAACGAGATTGACACAGAGATAGAAGCTGAGTTAGTCATAAAAAGAAAACAAAGTGTTTGTAGTCAAAGCGATAGAGCTGATGGACAAATTATTACGAGTAAGATCAATATGAATTACCGACTCATACTAAATATGGTGAATACCTCCTTAGAATGAACTATACTGAAGGATACAAACTATTATCGAAGATAATGAGATAAATTTCAGAGATAATACCAAGCTCTATAACTACATCAAATGTGTGGTTAAAGGCACAACCCTACTCACTTCGAAAAACATCGATATGACACCATGAATGAGACTAGTGAGTGTGTATGTAGTCTTGTTTTGGACTATCCTGAGCTATATGAGGAAGTTCACAAGTATTTCACAGTGAGGAAGTGGGTACAGTACTCAGGAAAAATGTCTTTTGATAGAGTTTTCGAGAACAAGTAAGAGGGAATAATCCATGACTATGTACACAAGATATCATGTTCAGTTGGGGTAAATTGACGACTATACTCCATACAGTTTCTTGATTTGCAGGATGCTATCAGCTACAAAGCTAATTTCGGAAATATTCCTGTTACGTCAGTGAATATTGTGGAGTGTGGTATGGGTAGATTGGTTTGGAGGTGGGTATTCTCTCGAAACGTTTTTTCGTGTTAGGAAGCTGAGACGGGAGATATCGGGCTGTGGGGGCCA
>JAHENH010000089.1 GCA_018609935.1 Halobacteriales archaeon
AGCCGTTGGCGGGATTTGAACCCGCGATCTAGCGCTTACGAAGCGCTCGCTGTTACCAGCTAAGCTACAACGGCGTCTATGTTTTTCTAAAAAGCCAGAGATATTAATCTTCTGGAAAATTATTTTATGTATGGAAAAGGGAGCTAAAGTAGCTATAGAGTGTATGAATATTCAGGAGTTCGAGTCTGTTTTGATTGTTTCGGACGATATAAGAGAAAGTATAGGTAGAGCTTTAGAAAAAGCTGGTGAGGTTATAGGGTGTGAAGTAGTTTATATGGAGATGAATGCTAAAGGTGAACATGGAGGTGAGCCTCCTAGTTCTGTTAGTAGTGCTATGATGGAAAGTGATGTAGTTTTTGCCCCTACTACGTATAGTTTAACACATACAGAGGCAAGAAAAAAAGCCTGTGAAAATGGAGCTAGGATAGCTACTATGCCAGGGATAACAGAAGAAATGATGGATAGTTCTATGAATGCTGATTATAGTAAAATTAAGGAAAAAGCTGAGGAACTAAAGGAAAAATTGGAAGGAGCTAAGAATATACATATTAGTTCTGATAAAGGTACGGATTTATCTTTAGATGTCGAGGGAAGAACTTGGAATATAGATGCTGGACAATGTGAAAAAGGTGAGGTTACTAATCTTCCTGCAGGTGAGGTATTTATTGCTCCTATATCTGGTGATGGTAGACTAGTTATTGATGGATCTTTTGCCGGATTAGGTAAAATTGATCGAATTGAAATACTATTCGAAGATGGAGAAGCTATAGATATAAGTGATAGTAAGTTAGAGGATAGAGTAAACTCTGTATGTAGATGTGGTAGAAATCTAGCCGAGTTTGGTATAGGTCTTAATCCTAATGCTGTTTTGATAGGTGAGGTCTTACAGGATGAAAAAGTTAAAGGTACTATACATATTGCTATTGGCGATAATAGTGGATTTGGTGGAAATGTTAATTGTGATCTACACCTTGATGGTGTGGTTGAAAATCCTACTGTTGAAGTTGATGGGGAAAAGTTAGATCTTTAATACGTATTTTATTTTTTCTTTAGTCTATATTTTTAATATATTCACGTAGCACTACTGTAGCATAAGTGCTTTTAGGAAGTGTAAATTGAAGTTCTATATAATCTTTAATGTTATATAATATATTGGTTTGGAATAATATCGGACGTCTGTTTCCTTCTGTATTATATTTGTTTTCCTGGAAGTGTTTCTCTTTGATATCTGTTTTTTCTAAAGTTTTTCTTTCTATTTCTCCTTGAAGGCCTTGAGAAAATTTGGTGTCTGAACCTATTAATGGTGCTGTGACAAATGCCTTATTTCTGTTTATGTGTTTGTTTATTATTTTTTTATTGGATTTTGTCACCTTTCCCAGTCGATCATTATCAGGTAATGGTATATCGGTGTCTTGGGACGTGAAACATACTATATCTCCGTTGTATGCTTTATCAAACCTTAGATTTTTATTATAACGTTCTCTTAGAATAATATTAAATATTTTAGATTGTACAGCATTTACTAAAAGAAGTCGGAGTCTGAATGGGAGTTGTTCTATTGCTTTTTTATATGTGCATCCCTCAGAAAGTTTGTGTAGAATTGATCTTTCATATCCCAGATATTTTGGAAAATATTCTAAAGCTTCTTTATAATTTCTTTCTTTTTTGAGTTTTTCCCTGACATTTTTTGTATCCTCAGGTTCTGTTTTGAATGTTTTACATAGATATTCACAAACAGCTCCTTTATAGTCTTTTTTTAATAATTTCTTACCTACTCTATGTGATACAGGCCTCTTTGATCCAAATCTTTGTATTCCAAACAGGTTAGGGAAACCCCCGAATTTTTCTATCTCATCTGTAGTGTTTTCAAGTTTTTCTCTGCAGTCTTCTATACTTGATATATCTCTTATTTTTATGTTGAATTCATTACTTATTAGGTCCCCAAGCTTAATAGGTCGATCTGAATATCCGAGAAATTCTATTTCGACGTTATTTATATTTATTGAATTTATTCTATCCTTACTTATTCCTTGGATTGTAAATATCTGGGTTGTTATAGCTTTTTTATCTTTAGTACCTGCCCATGATATTCTTTTTTTACTTATACCAAGATTTTTAGAGAGGTTCTTAGAGAGCTGATGTGTTTCATAGTTTTTTAAAGTAATCTTTAAAACTAGATACCCTCCTTTTTGTTTTTTGTAGGTAAAATCAGATTTTTCAATTACTCGGAAATCTTCAGGATGTTTTTTAATTTCTCCCTCTATATTTGGTGTCTTACTTATATGCCAATCTAGTCCTATATTTTCTAATTCCACTATATTAAATTATCTCTATAATATTTAGTTTTATTTTTCATATCTATAGAATAGATAAATTTCCAGTTATAGAATCAACTTTTTCTTCAGATGATGGTCCAACAGCGAGAGCTGTTGGTGTCCCTTTTTTTAATTCAGTCCTTCCCTCATCATATATTAAAGCTGCAGGTAGTCCTTTTTTTATTGCTTGATCTTTAAGTTTAAACAGTTCTTCTTTGTCTACCTTTAGAACTATTTTTCTAGCTCCTTCTCTTTCCCATTTTTCCTTTATTTCTGTGGGTGATTTTTTATATGCTTTTAATGATGCATGTGCTACCTGTGCAGCAAGCTTTCCTTTACTCATATCTAAGTCCGATCTAACAACTATAGATTGCTTCATTATTGTTTATTTTTATAGTTTTCATAGTTACATATTGGACATCCAAGATCCCAATCTCCATTAATAACTATATTTTTCAGACCGTGTTTATCGCATATACCATCAGTTTCTAGGTCTCCTGACCTAGGTAAGGGTAAAGAATATGTGCAGTCAGGATATCTGCTGCATCCAGCTAGTCTTCCACCTTTCTTTGTTCTTTTAACCATTAAGTTCCCTCCTTTATTATCCCCACATTCAGGGCATTCCCCTAAAACTTCCCTGTCTCCAGCATTTTCTTCCATACATACTGGACAACCATAGAAGAAATTCCTTGTCTTAATTTTTCTTAGACTATGTTTATCACATTTATCCTCAACTAAAATAGGCTTACTATCAGGTAAAGGATATGTATTCTTACAGTCAGGGAACGAATCACATCCTACAAAAAATCCGTTTTTAGATTTCCTAATTACAAGCTTACCTCCACACTTAGAACATTCTCCCAACGTCCTATCTTCTTTAAGTCCTTCAAGAACTATTTCTCCAACTTTTTCTTCTTTTCCCTCAAGAGAATCAAATACTTCAGACAAAGATTCCCTAGAATTTTCAACCACTTCCTCTTTTTCTCTTTGTCCTTTAGCTATCTTTTCCATCTGGTTTTCCAGTTCTCTTGTCATTTCAGGATCCGTAATATCCTCAGCTGTATTCTCCATAGCTCTAACAACAGAACGCGCTAAAGCAGTAGGCCTTGGAGGTTTACCTTCTATATATCCTCTATTATATAGTTTACGTATAGTTTCATGTCGTGTAGAATTATGGACTAAAACACCATTGCTAACTGAAAAGTTAGGTGAAGTATTATCTATAGTGAGATCATAGACATACCCATCGTATTGTATAGTTTCTATTTTCTCAACTTGTAAACTAGATGGTATCTGGCATAAACAACTATATATAGATTTTTCAAAAGATCTTGATAAACAATATAGATTTCCGTAGTTCTTTTTTATGTATCCTTCACCTTTTAGTTCCTCTACTATCTGTTCACTATATCTTGTATTTAATAATTCTTTAATTTCTTTTTCAGATAGTTCCTTATTATGCCAGATTTTTTCTAAAATATACGCTTTTTTTCTAGTTTTTTCATTATTTTTTAAGTAAATAAATAATGTATAAAAATCCTCATCCGAATTTATGGGTATCTGATCAAGAAAACGTTCTATATTATGTCTACCCTGTACAGTTAAAATTCCTTTAGATCTATTAAGAGATATATTTATACCTAATGTTTCAAATATTTCTTTTATCTTCGTTAGATATTTAATATCTATATCAGAAAAATGTATTTTTTCTTTTTCAATATAACCTATATCTTCAAATAGCTCCCCAATAAAACTAGGATATAGATCTTCAGGAATACGGGTAAAATCATCTAATATATATTCTAGTATATTACAAACAAAATAATCTATATTAAAGCTTTCATCAAATGTAACATCATATCGATTTTTAAAGATATTAGAGAGGTTAGAAATAAATTCTTCTTTTCGACTATGTTTATCTTTACTACTATGTATTTTTATATAGTCTACTATTAAATCTATTAGTTTTTCATCCCACTTAATAGGTAATATATTTCTATATTCTCTCTTTATTTGTTTTTCATCTATGCTGTCTTTAATTTCATTATATTTTATTTTTTCATTTGTTTCTTGTCTATTTTTTATAGTGCGAGTTGTTAGAAGCTTGTCTCCTGGTTTTACATTTTCTGCTGGTTTAATTTCTATATCAGATTTATTTTTTATATATACTGGATGCTGATCTGTTACATAAAAACAACCATTTTTATTCGAGATCTTTAACATCTCCTCATTTTCTTTGAGTTTTCTTCTTGTAACCATAGATATTGGTTTTGTAGCTATTTGTCCAGTAGCCTCATTTAACGAAAATACATGAGACTTAACACCTATTGAGGCTTCGATACTGTCCCCATCTGCTAGAACAATACTGTTTTTTTCAAAAAGATCTTTAGCTGTAACAATATCTATATTTTCCGTATCTTTATTATATTTTATTATAGAAGTATCTTCGGCTAAACACTTTGTCCCTAGTCCAAGGTCTTCCATTTTTTCCACTAGCTTTGATTGTCCAATCCTACTTGGTGGGCTAGTTTCTCCCTCTTCAATCCTTGTATCAACCACTTCTATTTTTTCCTTACTTTCTAAATCAGGTATTTTATTTTCATTCTTATTAAAATATGGATAATATGAATGATATCCAGGCTCAATCAATTCCTTTCCTCTAGATTCGAATTTCTCATCTTTTATATTGAGTATAACTTTATCTTTCTTCCATTTAGCTGGAGATGAAAGAGTTGCGAAAAATCTTCTAACTATAAGTTCATATATCTTCCATTCTCTATTAGATAACTCTTCTTTAGAGGCTATAGCTGTAGGATGTATTGGAGGATGATCTGTAGTTTCTTTATCACCAGATGTAGGATTTAAATCACCTTTAAGTAATTCTGAAGTTTCTCCTTCAAATTCTTCTGAAAGTTTTTTTAAGATAGAACGTAGATCAATTTCGTCCGAATAAACTGTATTATCTGTTCTAGGATATGATATAAATCCCTCAGTATAGAGGTCTTCTGCAACACTCATAGATCCAGAAGCTGAAAAACCTATAGATCCAGCAGCTCTAATAAACTGTGTTGTATTGAATGGTATTGGCGGATTATCAGTCTTAATTTTAGACTCTATATTTTCTACTATAGCTGTATCTACATCTACTTTCTTAAATACATCTTGTGCTTTTTCCTTATTCCATATCTTCTTTTTTCTTCTATTGTTATCCTTATAGAAATATTTTGATCCAAATCCTTGATCTTGTTTTTTTAGATCCGCATAAATTTCCCAGTAAGACTCAGGATCAAATTCTTCCCTTTCTTTTTCTCTATCAACTAAGATCTTAAGAGTCGGTGACTGAACTCTTCCCACAGATATAAAAGAATCCCCAAGTCTACCAGATGCAAGAGAAAGATAACGAGTTAAAGACGCACCCCAAAGAAGATCTATTTCCCGTCTAGCTTCTCCAGCAGATGCCAGATTTATATCTAGATCCTCCGGATTAGAAAATGCAATTTCAATTTCCTGCGGAGTTAAAGACGAAAATTTTGCTCTATCAACATTATCAACAGATTCTCCAGATACAGTACAGGCTTCTTTACCTATAAGTTCACCTTCAGTATCATAATCAGTTGCTATAATTACTTCATCAGCATCCTCAGCAACCTTTTTTACAGCATCTACTATATCTTTTTTACCTATTTTTTCAACAATTTCAGCATCAATAAGATCAGAAGGATCTACAGAATTCCAATCTCCATATCCTTCTTCAAAATCTATATCCATAACATGTCCTGCAAGTCCTATACAAGCCATATTATCCCATTCATAGACTGATATCCCCTCTATCTTTTTCTCACTATATCCATCACCGCTGAGGATGCTTGCAATCCTTTCAGCAGCACTGTTTTTTTCTGCTATAACAAGTTTCATTCAGTCCTTGAAGAGAGGGAGAGAGAAAACTAAAAAGTTCCGCCCTCTAGATAAGTCTCCAAAATTAAAACTTAAATTATATCAGTAGCCAATAAAATAGGATAGAAATTAAGCTATTTGAAAACTGATATTTATTTGGATATGAAGAAATCTAGTATAATAGCATCAATACTTGTATTTTCTACTATGTTTATTTATTTTAATGATTTTAGTTTTTGATAAAAAAATTTTTAAAAGAATCCTATTAAATACTGCAAACCTAAAGATATATATTTAAAGGTTTAGATGATCGTATCAAAATACTAACCTACGATGACTTAGTGGAACATGCCAGAAGTGTTGTATAACATTATTAGACAACTATGAGACAACTGAAGAAGACGAAGATAATTTTAGTAGTTTTAACCCAGACTTAAAAATAGTTTTTAGACACATTTTCTCTTGGTTGTTTACCCCTTTGTTTTGGTTGAAGTCCACCGAACAGGTGGTTTGGTTGACAGAGGATCCAATCTATAAACCGTTCAAATCCAATTTTTCAAGTAATGCTTCTCTCTACATCCTTCTTTTGAGTTCTCAAGAGAAAAGTAGTCTAGAACTTTTATATAAATCTAGGTTTATTTTCCTTGGAATGGAAGTTAGGTATACAGAAAGATTTAATGAAGTGCAATTTGGTAGGATTATTTAGGGTTTAATTGCCTAATATGCAATTCTTCTATAAAAGATAAGGGGTAACTATTGCATAAAGTGTAATTATGTTCCCCCCTCAAAGTATGAGGCCCGTAACCCAGAGAAAATACTAGGGTACTAGCAGAAAAAAACAAAAGATATACCATAGAGAAACTCACAGAAATGTGACAGGGATCAAAAGCATCAATATCAAGAGCATTAAAAAAGTCATCTCGATACCAATTCGTCGACAAAAGAAACATTTTAGAATCAAAAAAAAAACAATCCTACAGGCTTGATCTTGAAAGCGAATACACAACAGCAATCAAGAAATTCTTCGAAACAGAAAAAAAGAATAGAAAGACGAGACGGTATAATACCTGTACAGATCTGGAATCTTCTAGAAGATATTACAATAAAGTCAGAAAGAAAAATTAACGACTTCATAGAATTATTCCTATTCGACTCCTAGCAAGAGGAGACTATTATGCGGGAAGCGACAGAGACCTACTAATACTGTGTGACAAAGAAAACAAAGAGATAGAAAAAATTTAGAAACATAATTGACTCAATACAGACAGATAAAGAAATACAAATAACAACTTTCAATTCAGAAAAATCGTCTAGAAACAAAAAATAAACAGGACCTACAGAGATTCATATATCAAAATTTCCTGGTAGATACAAACCCACTACTTATTCCCTTAACAGGTGAGGGTGATCTTTAATGTCTGGTGAACTTGGTAGATTCAAAGAGGAATGTCTTGAAAACGGAGAAAATCCCGACACCATAAGAATAGAAGGAACAAATAGAAAAGATGAGGTTGAAAGGTTGAAAAACCAATCACGGTACCATGAAAAAGACGCCAAAGAACTTCTAGAGGGGGGAGACAACTAGCTAGATCTGTTTATATTAATTGTTGGCAGTATAATACCCGTCTAGGCCTTTTAACTGAGTTGTTGGTGTCTTTGGGTTATTCGACTCCAATGAAGGGAAGCCTGTAGATGAGCTTTTGTCGAAACTTGGTGAGTGGTTGGATAAGAACCGTAATGTTGCTGTGGCTTTAGATGAGTTTGATCGACTGGAAGATAAGACACAGGTAGTCTATAATTTGGAGATGTTGAATGAAGAATCTGAGAACCAGATAGGTATAGTTATGGTTTCTAACCAGCATCCTTCAAGACTTAATTTAGACTCAAGAAGTCAGAGCAGATTAAACTGTCAAACACTATATTTCAAGCCCTACAGTACTCCCCAGTTAATAGAGATTTTAGAGAAGCGTGTAGAACAAGCTTTCAGACCTGAAACAGTACCAGACAGGGTAATAGAAGAGATAGCTGAAAAGGCATCAGAAAACAGTGGAGATTGTAGACAAGCACTTAATCTATTGTTAAGAGCAGATAGGAAGGCTGATAGAGACGGAAAAGACAATATTACTATTGAAACTATTAAATAAGTAGTGTAGAGTCTATCTTGTATGTTTTTTTGTTTAGTTATTTATTGGTATGTCGGGGTTTCAGGTGGTATGGTTTTTTTGTGTTTTGTTATTTGGTTACTATATGTGATGCCATTTAATGGTAGTAGATGGTAGTATTAGTAACTTTTATACATGTGGGGGTGTTAGTATGTAGTATGAGTATAGAAACTCCACCAGTACAAAGATGGTTTGATTTGCAGAGGAAATATGTAGAACAGAGTGTAGAAAACGTAAAAAGAGTTACTGA
>JAHENH010000090.1 GCA_018609935.1 Halobacteriales archaeon
GGTCTGTATAGTTACAGGGAGAGTAAGACTGCTGTCCGAAATGGAGACCGTTCCCGTTCCCGTGTTGTGCTGGGCTTCTAAGAGGATACTTTCGTCTCTGTCCACAAACAAGAGTTCTTGTTCGTTCCCTGTCTTTCCACCTTTCCCAACATTTACGCCACTACTTGCATCGCTTTCGAGGTCTTCCCGAATGAATCGGGTTTCTACTCCGTTTGCGTCCGTTATAAGTATTCGTATTTTGCTGTCGATGGTGCTTGTTCCGTCCGAGAGTGAACAGGTGTATGTTCCTCTGTTGTCCACTCCTTTATTTATCTTTCCATTTCCAACAAAAACTCTTTGTTGGGCCGGAACTATAAATTCTCCAAACTGCTCAAAACTTGTTTGGTTGAGACCTGCGTCTGTTGTGTTGTCCAAGTCGCCAAATCTTAAGCTCCTTGGATATTCATTCCTTACTCTTTTATTTCTTGCCATTTTTTATCAATCCTCCGATTTTCTTTTGTCTTTTAAATTAAATGCCTCTTTCTACCTGTCCGTTGCTCTGATTTCCGCTTAGAAGTCCGCCGAAACCTTGTCCGCTTGTTATTCTTCTTCTTCCTTCGGTTACAACATCTTCAAATCCGTCGATGAGCATACCTGTTGCAACGGCTGAAAACTGTCTTTTTGCTCCGAATTGTCCTGCCAACATATTTAATCCGATGGCTCCTGCTACTTTTGAAAATCCACTCCGGAAAGTCCCATTGCCTAAGGGTGTCTGTGCGATGAGCATTTCTGTTCCTACCTTTGAGCCTGCTATTAAGAACCCATCCAAAAGAGAGATTTTTCCAACTTTTTGTTTTGTTATATTTTTCGCCATATATATCACCATATACAATATAATAATACATATATATAAATCTTTGTTAAATAGATTTCAAAAAAGGTATAATATCATTAAATATGTGGGTTTATAAATGGCTCTTTTCCGATTTCTTTGATTACAAAATTATTTGGAGAATTCATTTCATAATTTAATTCTCGGGTTATTAAATCTCCCATTCCTTTATAAACCTGGTCGAATTTTCTTTTTGCGTTTTCTCCTTGGATTGAGAAGGATATAATATTTTTGCAACTCTCAAAAAAATATGTTGGGATGTCCTGCGGTCTTCTGGTAATACCTATTAGACTAATGTTGTAGTGTCGGTGTGAAGTGAAAACATCTGCTGAAGCTTGTTTAACATCAAAATTGTGCCGAAAAATAAGGTCAAATTCGTCTATAAGCCCACAATCTACAACACCTTTTTTACAAAGCTCTTTAAGTCGCTTACAATACCCTTCAAAATCCTCTCGAAAATCTTTAAATTTGTAAATATAAAAGTTATCTGGCTCGTCCAAAAAATCGTGGCTGTGCGGTGTGTAAACCAAAACATTCATATTCCTATTCTTTACTATATATTTTGCTAAATAGGTCTTTCCACTCCCCTGGAGACCACAAATTACAGTTTTGTGGTTGCGGAAACTCACTTTCCTAAACCTATTCTTCATTATTCCCCCCTATTTCCTCTTTTCTCGTTCCTACTGAGATGTTGTCTGCTGTAAGGGAGTGAGTTGTTTCCACTTCAAACTCTTTTCTTATTTTTTCTTTTCTTCTCCAAATTGTAGTCAATGATAGATTTAGTTCGTCTGCTATCTCCTGAAGGGTGTATCCCATTGCCAAACTCCACATTACCCTCATATCTTCGTCTGAAAGGTTTTCTTGGGTTTTCCCCCAAAGTTTTAGTTCTCCGCCCATTTATTTACTCCTTTATATCTATAGTTTGGTCTATACTGCTGTTGATTATATGTTCTGCTACTACTCTCCTTATTATTTCGTCTTCCATATCTCTTTTTGAAATTGTCGTATGCTTTGAGAATAGTGTGAGATATTTGTCGATATTTCTTGCTATTTCCTTTACATCTTTTTCTCCCATACTCCCTTTATAACTGTTTTTTTTCTGTATTTTTCGGAGAGAGATAGCTATATTCTTGATGTCTGTCGCTACTCCTCTAAATTCTTTTAATGTTTTAAAACCTTCTTTTATTTCTTTCCATAAACCCATATATTTACCTCCTAATTTTTATTGTATTTCATTTTCTTTTTTGCTTTGCTATATCTCATTCATATCTCCAGTTGTTTTATCCATTTATCCCCGTTATACTCTAGTAAGTGTTCAAAATCGGAGATTTTTAGGTCTCCTGCTTCTTCTTTAACATCTTCCACAGAATTTTTTACAAATTTTAGGACTTTTTTTTGTTTGTCTGAAAGAGAATTAGGAGAAGAGGGAGAGGATTTAGAAGTTTCTGTTTCTTGAAGGGTTTTTTGGTTTTTAGGTTTCCTCTCCGCCTTCTCTTCTTTCGCTTTGGTGGATTTAGTAGAATTTGAGTTTTTTACTCTTTTTTTGATTTTATCAATATCAAGTTTTCTCTTGATTTTCTCCCCGTGTTTCATTTGTTTGTTTTTATCTTCTTTTTTTTTGTCTGTCTTTTCCGGGTTTTCTTTTTGTCTTTTTGGTCTTTTCTCGGGTTTTCTCCTCTGCCTCTGCTGTTTTTGTTTTCTATTCGCACCTTTTGAAATTGTGCCTTCAACTTTCTCCCAGAGCTTGATTATATTCCCTGCGGTCTCGTTCAATTCTGATAGAAAAGAGTTCATATTTTGTTGAGGAGAAGAGGATGGGGGTGTTGAGGGTTCTCCCCCGTCCTCTCCTTCTAAGAATACATCGAGGTCGTTCTTGCTTACTTTTTTCGCCATATTACCGCCTTTTTAAAGTTTTTTTGGTTGTTTTTCTGTTTTTATATTCGTCTTGAAATAGAACTTGTTTAAAAGATTCTCTAAAATCTTCGTCAGAGTCCAATTCGTCTAATATCAATGCTTTTATTTTTTCAATAGATAACATTTATTTTCCCTCCTCTATTTTCCATTGTTTTTTTGAATTCTATATCTTTCACCATCGATTTATGTATAAAACAGTTTTCTTTTATAAAACTTTCGTCCAAAAATTTTTTTTTTATTTTTTTTTTAAGGTAAGTAAGTAAGGAAGGTGTTTATTTTGTATTACATTGTATTACATTGTATTACATTGTATTACATTGTATTACAAAATTAACCTCTTTTACTTAATTTCTGCTAAAAAAATAAAAAAAATAAAAAATCCCGGGTTTTATTTATAAAGGAGACCGAAAGATATATAAAAGAAAACTATTTGCTCTTAATCGAGGTGTAATGAATGGATGTAAAATATAAAAAGATTGGAGAAATTAAGATTCCTCGGAAACAAGAGGACAATCTGCCTACAAAAGAAATAATGAAAAAACTGAAAAAAATAAAGGAGGTTTTAAAATGAACTACTATAAAAGAAAAAAGCTCTCGAAAGACCTTGTTAAAAAGTTGATGAATGAGGGAGAGAGCAAGGAAAAAATAATCTATAAAGTCTCCGAAGAGTATCATCTTTCGGAGAACTGGGTTGAGAAATACTTCCAAAAGATTTTGGGTTACCTCGACATAACTGAAGAGGAGTATGAAGGAGAGGATGGAACAGGAGAAAATAGTTAATCTGCGGATGTATAAATCTCAATTAGACCGCTTAAAAAAGGTTGTAAGGAGAGAGGGAGAGAAGTATACTTCTCGGTCGCACTTCCTTCGCTGTGCTGTTGAACGCCTTTTAAGAGAAGAAGAGGGAGAAGCTTAAGAGAATTTAGGAGTTTTCGGCTTTATTGGTTCTTTTATCTTCTCCTCGGTTGTGTTTAGGAATTCTGCCAGTCCACGGATGGTTTTGTTATCATACTTTATCAATTTCTCGAATTGTATACCTATCTGCTCTTCAAAATTTATTTCTTTGGTTTCTTTTGTTTCTTTATATGTTCCGAACCCCCCGTTTACATTTTCTACGCTTTTTTTTCTGTCTTTTTCATTTCTTTTTATCCCAATTCCTCGGAGTTTATAACCTTTTTTTATGAAGTATTCTGTCCATTCTACTATGTTGGAACATATTTTTACTGCTTCGATTTGTTTATCTTCGAGATATCTTATAAGAATTTTGTTGGGTTCGTATTTTCCAGAGTTGAAGAATGCTGTTATTTCTCCGTAAGCCCCCCTTTCTTCGTTTCCTTTGATATTATTCCCTATTCTATATCCGCTGTGTTCTATTATTTTCATACAGAGGGATGTTCCGCTTCTGATTTTTCCGTATACTATTATTAGTTCTCTGTCCATCTTAACTTTGGAAGTTTGTAATCGGTGTTTTTATAGTGCTTTGTTTATTTGATGCTGAAAATGATTCGTTTCTCATTTCAAAAGTCAGTTTTTCATTACTCAAACTTGTTTCGTCAGGAATATCAGTTGAGTGGCTTGCGGTAGGAGAAGAAACATCATTCAAATACAACTCCCACGCTCCTGTTCCCTCGTCAAAATATATTAAAACAATTGTGTCGTTTGTCCAAGTAGCTTCCGAAGTAACATCTGTAACCTCGTAATTCCCTGCATTATCCGAAGTGTAAAAATATATTGTTCCTGAAGTCCCCAACAACCCCACTGCTGAACTCCCACTAAAAAAGTCTCCACTTCCCCAGAATCCCCAATTTATCGAAGAGCCATATACACTATCTAAATTCAAAACAAATTTCATTATCTGCTCTTTGGTTAAATCGATGGTTGTGTTGCTGTCAGTCATATGAAGCTCTACTTCACTATCTGTTGTCGTGCCTGTCTTGATTGTAGCATACCACACCGTTTTCCCTACTACTCCCCCACTCCCTACTGTTTTTTCCGTCATTTCAGCCAATCCTATATTGAAAGGTATTCTCCGCTGATTTAACAACCAGATTTTTCTATCCCCTGCCACATCTATATACTGTGTGTGGTCGTCTGCTGAAAGATTTTTGAGACTGCTGTGGTCTATTTCTGTCTCCGAAAGAGGTATTTTTTCATATGAACCCAAAGACTACCCCCCCCTATAATATCTCTTCAAATACTTATGCCCAAAGTAATACCCGATTATAGTTACCATCATCCCAGTTACAAAGCCATTCAAACCCTTCAATTTCAAGATAAATAATAGTATAAAGAATATAAATCCTATTAGGTCTTCGAGTTCTGTGTTTTCATACATCCATTTTTTAAAGCTGTAATATTTCATTCTTCTGTGTATAATATTCTTATTGTTGCTCCTTTCTTTGTATGTATTTTTACTTTTTCCCCTTTCCCCCCTATTTTTCCAACACTATTTATTTTTTTAGTTCCTTTTCCTTCCATTCTTGCTATTTCTTTTTCGCTGTCTTTATATTTTATTTGTGTTTTTCCTGCGTTATTTTTTATATGAACATTCCAAATATATATTTTTTTCTTTGTTGTGCTTGGAGTTATTATTTCTTTTTCCGCCTGTCCTGTTTTCTTTACTTTTTTACTCTTCGCCATTTTTTATTTACCTCTCAATTTTGTATAACACCGCTGTGCTACCCACTTTTAATTCATAACTTGCTTCTAATTTTATGCTTGTTACATTTGATTTTGTGCCTGAAGTGAAAGTAGTCGTATTCTCCTGTTTATACTGTCTCCCCCCTATTGTTTCTATTGTTATCTGTCCATTTGTTGCATTCCTCTGTATATATGATATTGAAGTCGCTGAATCACTTCCTCCCGCAGATATTATTCTCGCTTTTGATTGGTTGGTTGCTGATACTGTTCCGCCATTTACTATTAGGACTTCGGCTTCGTAGTTTGTGCTTGTTGTGTCTCCATTCAAAAAACATTCAAGATTAAGACCGTTTGTAGTATTATTTTCTATTTCTATAATGAGAACATACATCCCGTCCGCATTGATGTCCAATCCTCCGAAGTTTGCTAATGTAGTTCCCGCGGTTGTAAGTGTGTTTTTATCTATTTTCTCAAGGTTTTTTGCTCCCCAAACCGGGTTTGCCCCGCTTCCTTTTGTTCTTAATACTTGCCCGTCTGTTCCTGCCGAAAGATTTACCCACTCATCGCTTCCATTTACGAAGATTATGTCTCCTTGTGCTTTGCTTGTTATTGTTGCGTCTCCTACTTCGTCCAAAAATTCGATAAATTGAGGTATGTTGCTATAACTCATCTGTCTCACCTGCTTAAACCGATTAATATAAGTATTATTCCTGCTCCTGCTTGTAGTAATGGGCTGATTATTGTTATGTCGTCTGGGGTGGGTGTTACTGCTGTTCCGATTAGTCCTATTCCGCTTGTTATTAGTATTTCTCCGTTTCCGTTTTCTTTTTTGTCTTTTCCCATAAATATACCCTTATAGATTGGGTTTTTTCGGTTGAAAACCCTGCCTTTTGATATCGTATTTACTCGTTATCTCCGCTTAATAAGAAATATGCTCCTACACCCACCGCACCGATTACCAGTAGTGTTCCTGCGTCTCCGCCGATTAAACTTTTTCCGCCTTCTTCTTCTCTATCAGTATCTGAAAAAGTGTCTCTTGTTGGTTGGGTGAACCTTGGAGTAACTGTCTGCGGTGTTCTTTGAGTTGGTTTTGAATATACTCTCTGTTCTTTTTTTGTGGTTGCCCCTGTTACATTTGCGGATGGGCTTTTTGTTACAATTGTTGGTGAATATGTGAAACTTTTTTGTGGTGAGTATGTCTCTGTGGTTTGAGTGCTTGTTTTATCCACATCGATGGGCTGATATTTGTAATCTTTCTTTGTTGTCTCCGAAATATCTACCTTTTGTTCTGTTCCTATCGAAAATGCCTGCCCTGTCGGAGTGTAATCTTCTATCTCAAAATCCGCTAATCCCATTTATATCAGTCCTCCTATTTTTTAATCTTCGTAACTTCGATATCCGTAATAACTGCTGTCATCGTCATCGTCTCCGCTGTCGTCGTCTCCATTATCTCCGCTACTGCTTCCGCTTGTTTTTTTGTCTTTTTTTGTAGTAGTTCCGCTATCTGCTTTGTTTTTTGCTATTCTTCTATCCCACGCTGTTCGTCCTTGTTCGTCCCTGTCTGGCTGTCTTACCGTTACCAGTTTTTTAGTTCCGTCTATTGTTTCGATTCCGCTACTGCTCCCACCACTACTAAAACCCCCCCCTCTCTTTATTTGTTCTCCTTGCCTTAATTTTTTCAACTGCTTTTTCTTAAATAATCCGTGAGATTGATTATTTCCTGTTAATTCAAAAACATTACCTCCGCCTGTTGTGTTGTCTTCAGAAAATTGTGAAAAATCGTCTGGACTTGCCAATTTTATGTCTTTTTTTGTCGGAGTTACGGTGGGTTTTCTTCTTGAAAAATGTGGTCTTGCTCTCTGCCCGGGGGGTGTAAAGGGTCTTCCGCCTTGTCCTTCTCCCTCTTTGTCTCCGCTGTCTCCACCTGCTCTTGAGACTACATAATACCCTCCTGCGCCTATCAGTGCCGTTCCTATAAGTGCTTTTGTTGAAACCATATATTTATATCTTTTTTTCTATCTTTTTGAGTAGTTTTTTCTTTGTTTCTTTGTTGTCCGCCATTATTATTACTTCTGCTGTGTTCGTTGCGTTTTGATTTGTTACCGTTATTCTTCTTGTTGTGTCGTTTATGTATTCCTTTATAACTCCTGCTGGAACATATTTACCACTTTTTTGATTGTTTCTGAATACTACTATATCTGCGTTTGATGTGTTGTTGATTACTTCTATATTATTATATGGAGCGTAACTATTTACATCCACCCCGTTGTCGTCTGTTATGTCGCTGTGAAAATCGATAGTTGTAGAACTGTTTGGGCTTATGCTTTTCTCAAAAAATATAGTTACATCGTCTCTTCCTGCCATATATCTGCCTCTTGATACTTACATCTATCGTTGATATAAAAAAAATGTAAAAAAAATTTTGGATTTATAGGGTCTGTA
>JAHENH010000091.1 GCA_018609935.1 Halobacteriales archaeon
CTGTTTTTTCTGTTTCTGTTTTTTCTGTTTCTGTTTTTTCTGTTTCTGTTTTTTCTGTTTCTGTTTTTTCTGTTTCTGTTTTTTCTGTTTCTGTTTTTTCTGTTTCTTGTTTGTCTTTTATTTCTTGTAGTATATCTTCTGATTGGGTTATTTTAAAGTCGTCTGGAAGTTCTGCGTCTGGAGGTATTATGTTTACTTTTACACCTATTGACCCTAGGGGCATTACTCCTACTCCTTTTCCTTTATCTACTACTTCTTCTGCGGGTTCTCCACAATGTTTTGTGTATCCATCTCTGAATTTTTCTATTCTAGCTCTAGCTCCTGTTATTTTTCCACTAAATCTTATCTCGGCTCCAAGTGCACCTGAGTTCATTATTCTACCTAGGATAGTTCTTCCTGCATCTCTGAAATGCCATCCTCTTTCTAGTGAATTCGCTAATTTATTTGCTACAACTTGAGCGTCTAGGTATGGTTCTTCTACTTCTTCTACGTCTACTCTTAAGTCCTCTAACTCGAATCTTTTTTCTAGTGCTTCTTCTACTTCTCGAATTCTTTCTCCGCCTTTACCTATTACCATTCCAGGTTTTTCCGCTTTGAGTGTTATCTCTGTACCCATTGGGGTTCTTGCCATCTCCATACCTCCATATCCTGCTCTTTCTAGTTCTTTTGCGAGAAATTCGTTTATTTCGGATCTTTTTGCTCCTTCTTTAATAAATTCTTTTTCTGTTGCCATTTTATTCTGTTTCCTCTTGTGTTATTTCTTTTAGGACTACTTCTATGTCTACAAGTGTTGAATTCCAAGGGGTTGCTCTTCCAAATGCTCTGGGTTTTCTTCCTTCTACTTCTCCGACTTTATGTGCTGCTATGTGGTCTATTTTTAGTTCTCCTATTACTCCTTCGTTTTTAGCATTTACTTCAGCGTTTTTAAGAACTTCTAATATTTTTGTTGAAGCTTTTTCTGGGTATCTTCCAGCGTCCCATCCGTCTAGTTCTGATCTATGTCCTACATCTCGGTTATGTCGTTTGAATGGAACAGGTGTTTCTTTGTTTTTTACTTCCTCTAGGAATTTTTTTGCATCTTTAAGTGGCATTCCTTTTATTTCTCGTGATATTTCTACAGCATGTTTTTTACTCATCCGTATTTCTCTTCCTCTTGCTTTACCTGCTGCGCCAGATGTATCTACAGAATAGCTCATTTAAGAGGTACGAATTTTGAGGAACGTGTTGCTCCTACACCAGCACGTCCATGTTCAACATCTTTACGTGTTCTTTTGAATTCACCAAGATAGTGTCCTATCATTTTTGGCTTTATTTCTATAGGCTGGAACTCTTTACCATTATGTATATGAAATGTTTTTCCTACCATATTAGGTAGAATTGGCATATCTCTTAGATGTGTTCTTAGTTCTTCTTCACCTTCTTGGACACGTTGTAGAAGTTTTCTATGTTGTGTGGATAGCCCTCTTTCTAATGTTCTCCGTATTCTTGCCGGCATAATTTCTTTTAGTTCATCTACACCCATTTCTTGTAATTCTTCAAGCTCATATCCTCTATACTTAAATTCTCTACTAGGTGCCTCTGACATATTTATTAATGAAAAGTGGTAAAGGAAAAACCTAACTCTTACTATTTATGTTTAATATGTTAATATAAACAATATTTTTATTTTATAAATATATACTTATTTTTTATATTTCATTTATCTATTTTATATTCTTCAACTTCATGTGTATCAAGACCTATTTCCTCGAGGTATTTTTTATATTCACGCTCCGCTCTTTCAGCATTTAATTGTTTTTCGGTTGCTTTATCAGCAAGTTCTAATAGATCTTTAGGTACTTTATTTTCATGTACAATTTTATGGTTGATTAAATCTGCTATACGTCTTATAGGTGAAGTAAAATGTCCGTATATCTCAAAGTTTAGCGCGTAGTGCCCTCCAAATGGATCGTTCATGTAGCGGGCTCTTGGCATTACCTTTAATACTGATCTTTGTATCTTTCTAAGCTTTTCTTCATTAGCGTTGTTTATTGCATTATTTACAGCTTTTCTAGGTTCATTCCACTCGGAGGCTGGAATTGATATTCCTTCTATTTCATTTATTTCTTGTAGTGCTTCTGACCATTGCTCCTCTGTTGGTTGTGGATGAACTCTATACATAGCTTCCACACCTCTATTCCACATTAGTTCATGGGTTACTGCTTTATTTGCTTTTAACATACATTCTTCAACTAAAGTATGTGCTTTTTTTCTTTCAGGATTTAAAACCAATGATCCATCTTCAATCCTAGTTTCTCTCATTTTTTTTGCAAGATTGTAGGCTTCTTCTATTTTCTCTATAATTTTTTGATCTATTTTATCTAGCTTTTCTGTTTTTCCCTCTTCTATAACAGATTCTGCCTCAGAATAAGTTAATCTTTCATTACTTTGTATTATGCTTTTAAATATTTCTATAGAATTAAATGAAAGATCTTTGTTAATCTCCATTTTAACCGTATGTGCTAGCCTATTTTCCTTGGGAACTAAAGAACAGACAGTTTCAGATATTGTAGTTGGTAGCATATGTATTGTATGTCCAGGGAAATATACTGATGTTGCACGTTGTTTGGCTTCTTCATATAGATTTGTATCCGAAGAGACATAGTGGGAGACATCCGCTATATGGACCCATAATGACCAACTATTTTCTTTTATCTCTAATGAAATTGCATCATCGAAATCTTGAGCTCTTTTGGGATCTACAGTAAATGTGGTAAGGTCTATTAAATTTTTTCTTTCATCTTTGTTCTCTTCTTTTTTTATATCATTTTTAAATTCTTTTTCTATTCTTTTCACTTCTTCAATGCATTCATCAGGAAATTCAGTTTTTATATTATATTTGTCTGTTATTTCATCTATTTTTTCTTCCAGCTTTTTTCTTGTATCTTCTTTTATCTCTGTCATTTTTACTTATTTCTAAATATTAAACAATTAAGACTTAAATCTATTATAGAAAATACAAGGTAAAAATCTACGGCTTTGGATGTTGGATATTAAATAATAGGTTTTTTTGGATGCCCTTAAATAAAATTTATAGAGTAGCCTAATGAAAGTCTGTATATATGTAGAATTTGAATCTAAAGTAGGTAAGAGTGGTATAGGAGTATCTGCGAAACAGCAACGTAAAGCTCTTTCGGATATAGGAGTAGATGTTGTGGATAATCCTATGGATGCAGACGTTTTGGATATTAATACAGTAGGCCCTAAAAGTTTTTATTATATGAAAAAAGCTAAGAAAAAAAATAAAACTGTTATTGTTCATGCTCATACTACTTCTGAGGACTTTCGAGAATCATTTATAGGGAGTAATTATGTTTCTCCATTAATACGAGTATATCTAAAAAATTTTTATAATAGAGCTGATGGAGTAATAGTACCAAGTCAATATACTAAAAGGATATTAAAAAACTATGATATTTCATCTTCTATTTGTGTTGTTTCCAATGGTGTTGATTTTAAAAAACTTGAAGGCTATAAAGAGTTAAGAAATAAATATAGAGAAAGATACGATCTAGATAATTTGGTTGTATTTTCTGTTGGACATGTCTTTGAACGTAAGGGATTAACTACTTTTTGTAGACTTGCTAAAGAATTTCCAGAAATGGATTTTGTTTGGTTTGGGCCTATAAATCGTTTTGCCTCATTAAAAACTCGGAAATGGATTAAGAATCCTCCAGATAATGTTTCATTTACTGGATATATTGAAGATATACGGGGAGGTTTTGGTGCAGGAGACATATTTTTGTTCCCAACTAAAGAAGAAAATCAAGGTATAGCAGTATTAGAAGCTATGGCATGTAAAAAAGGGATAATAGTAAGTGATCTACCTGTGTTTGAAGAATTTTTAGATCATCAAAAAAACTGTTTAAAAGCATCTATATTTGACGAATATAAACAATCTCTTAAGGAAATGAAGAATGATAAAAAAAGAAAAGAATTTGGAAAAAAAGCAAATGAAGAAGCAAAAAAACATTCATTAACAAAAATAGGAAAAAAATTACTTGAAATATACCAAGATATATCCAATGGTAAATCTAAAACTATTTCTAAATAGAAAACCAAATTAGATGAAATCTTTTAACTTTTGACCTTTACAGGTTAACCTCTCTTCCTCTTGGAGTATTTCAGTCTACTTTAGTAGACAAGAAGTGTGATAGTGAGTGGATACATCTGTCTTAGTATGTACTTAAAAGTTTTAGTATAGGTATAATCTATATTATGTATAGTAAGGTAGAAGTTGATAGCTATCTGGGATGACCAAAATTTATCTAAGTTTGTTCAGGACAAACTGGACGAAATAATAGTAGGAAAGAAAACTATGAAACAGACTGCTAAACATACTTTTCTAGCTAAGATACTCGCCGATGAATTCATCAGTAAGAAGCATTACTATAAAATAAATAAAGAAATTGAATGTTTCTTGTATTATTCTTTTTAGTTATATTAATAATCTTCAGCTTACTAATTCCTGCATTTGTTTTATTTAATATAGTTGGTGCTAGGGGAGAACGTAAAGGGAAAACTACTGATGATCTACTTAATAGGAGTTTAACTAGAATTGAAAAATTTTTGAAAGTTAATGGAATTGACCATCAAAAAAATAAGAAATTTAATATAAATGGAACAGAACTATCGGTATCTTTCTATATTCCTAATAGAAATGCATCAATAATATTAGATGATAGATATAAAGAACATTTGATATCTAAATTAGATATATCATCTATTGTTATAGATATACATGACCCTAGAGAAAAACAAATTGAAAGACTTTCTAAGTTTTTTGGTATTAAAAACCAATTAAAATCTATAGAAGTACCTGAAGACTATAGAGAAATTTTAGGTGTTGAAGGAGAAGTTTCTAAAAAAGAAATAAAAAAAGCATATCGAGAGAAAGTAAAAGAAACACATCCAGATCTAGAAGGTTCTAAAGAAGAATTTATGGAAGTTAAAAACGCTTATGAAGTGTTAATGAATAAGAACTGACAAAAAACAAATATATTTTTTTAAATAAATTTTTTGAAACTTACCGTATTGGACATACATGTAGAAGATTTTAAGAATACCTTCTTAAAAGCAACACGCTATTATTCTTGTTTGAATAAGACTGTAGTAAGAGACTAACTAAAAAATGAAGACTTCTGATCTACCTGATGTTCAAGCCGAAAAGCCAGAGGTTCAAATTGGACTTAATAAGGTTGGTATAGATGGTGTTAAAAAACTTGTAGAAGTTGAAGGAAAGAATCGTCCTATAGTTTTGGTAGGTGAATTTAGCGCATTTGTGGATTTACCAGCTGAGCGTAAAGGAGTTGATATGAGCCGTAATATAGAAGCTACAAATGAAGTATTGGATGAGATGACGAAAAACAAAGTTGAAAGTATAGAGAAATTATGTAGACGGATATCGGAGGAACTGCTGGAGAGACATTCATATACTACGAGGACTGAGGTAAAAATGGAGGCAGATTATGTATATAAAGAGAAAACTCCTGAGAGTAATAAAGACACTCAGGGTAGTGCGAAAGTCTATGCGGGTGGAGTTGCGGGTAGTCAATCAAAAGAACATATAGGAGTTGAAGTAACAGGTGCTACCGCGTGTCCATGTTCTCAGGGAATGATGAGGGAAGAAGCTAGACAGAAACTGGATGAGCTAGGTGTTAATGAAGAATTGATACATGAGTTTTTAGAAGAAGCCCCTCAACCTGCACATAGTCAGAGATCCAACTCATTTATATCAATTAAAACAGAAAAAGCCTCTGTAGATATAGAGGATCTAATTGAAATAGCTCGTTCATCAATGAGTTCAAAAATATATAATCTAGCTAAAAGAGAAGATGAACATTTTATGACTAAAGAAATGCACAAAAATCCAAAATTTGTAGAAGATTCTGTGAGAGATATGGCTAAAATAGCTGTAGAAAAATTAGATATCCCTGATGACGCACTAGTTACTCTAAAACAAAGAAATGAGGAAAGTATACATCAACATGATGTTTATTCAGAAGTAGTAGAAGAATTCGGCCAAATACGTAATATGGTATCTAAAAGTAATATTTAAAAGTCTAATATAGCTTGTTCATCTTTAATCAACATGGTATTAGTCCTATCTTAGATAGCTATGGAAAGTAAAAAAGAAAGCCTTCCTATATATCTTGCTCCTATTCCCTCATATATTGAAGATCTTTTTTTTAAATATGTATGGTTGGTTATAGCTATAAATGTAGGAGGATCTATTTTTGGTTTTTTGTATTATAGATCTCAGCTTATCCAGACTAATATTTTTATGTGGCCTATAATTCCTGATAGTCCGATGGCTACACTTTTTATTGTTATTAGTTTACTTGGAATAAAATTCAATTATACTATTGAATCAGTGAATATGCTTGCTTTTTTTGGTTGTATAAAATATGGATTATGGACTCCATATATCCTCCTTATCTTTAGGTCTGATTTCCAATACCTTAATCCTATAATGTATAATTTTCTTTTTTGGAGTCATCTATCTATGGCTATGCAAGGATTTGTTATATATAGATATAGTGATTTTCCAATTAAGGCTATACTTATAGCTAGTATATGGTATACACTTAACGATGTATTAGATTATTTTTTATATTTTTTAGGAGGACCACACCATACATATATACCCTCAGAGATTATTAATGGAGTTAATCATTCTGTTCCAGGACATGATATTGCAGCACTGGGGGCTATTTTACTTACCATATTACTTATATTATTAGCTTTTTTAATTAAAATTGAAAAAATAAAATTAAAGAGATGATACTTAATACTAAACCAATTTTTTTAATTCATCAAATATTTATTATTTAATTGAATTCTTTATCAAATAAGAATCTTTTAAGTTTTATTGGCTATATGTTTTTATTGTGTTTTTTATTATTCTATATTTATTATTTGAAGTTATGTAAAGTAACCATATAGTGATAAGAAATATTATTGTTCCAATATCATAGGAAAAACTATAAGCTGATGTAGTTAAACTAGTTAATCCCCCTCCTAGGAAACCTAATAACGAAGCGAATATGGGTGTGACACATCCGACACAAGTGAATAGTCCTAACAAACCTCCAACTATACTACTTTTTGTAGTATTTAGCAACGAAATATAGATTAGATAAGATATGCTTAGATATCCTATTACTTGGAATGGTATAATAGTAAACTGTATCAGATTACCTGTATAGGATATTATTGGCCCCCAACCAGGCGTTACTATAGATAAATATAGACCTTCTGTAGATTTTTGTGTTGAAAATCCAATTAACCCTGGTATATATAATAATACTAAAAAATAAAATATTGATATAAATAATACTAATACTGTAATATATTTATTTTCAGAGGAAATATGTTCTGTTTTATATACTACCCAGACACTAGTATTTATCCAAATAAAGGGATATGCTAGATATCGAAGATCTGTTGGTTGAGAACTACTTAACAAAAAATATATCCAAACAATAACTAATTCTATAAACACTATAAAAATCCACAAAAATATATTTCTAACTGATATATGAATTGGCCCTATATTGATATATTCTTTCATAATAATTAGTATCAGTTTACTGACTTTTGTTTTATTTCTGAGTTTTTTGGGTCCATAACTATTAATTTTATTTTTATATCATAAGGGAATCTAGAACTACTGCTATTAATAAAGCTCCTAGATATGCGTTTGATGCATGGAAAGATTTTAATGCTGCTTTTTTCCTGTCTTCTCTAATATAAAGTAAAACTACTTCTCTTAGAAATATCCCTCCAAATATAGCTGTTATTATTGCATATATCCAGTTTAGTGGAGATAAAACTCCTAACATTACAGCTGTCAACAATGTTGTAGTAAGATAAAATACTATATGTCTTTTTGCAATTTTATCGCCTTTAACAACAGGTAACATTGGGAAGTCAGCTCTACTATAATCTTTTTTATAAGCAAGAGCCAATGAATAAAAATGAGCAGGAGTCCAGAGAAATATTATTCCAGCTAATACTATAGCAGGGGTTTCTATATTTCCAGTTACAGCTACCCACCCAATAAGTGCTGGAAATGAACCTGCCGCACCCCCTATAACTATATTCTGTGTTGTATTTGGTTTCAAAATTATAGTATATATTATGCTATAGAATACTATGGCAAGAAATCCTAAAAAGGCAGCCAGGCTATTTACAAATATAAAGAAAACTGTTATAGAACTTATTGATAAAATAAGACCAAAAATAACTGCATTTTTAATAGATATTTTCTGTTTAGGTAATGGTCTATTAGAAGTTCTTTCCATTTTTTGATCTCTTTCCCTCTCAAGAGCATGGTTAAATGTTCCACTTGCCCCAATCGATAAAACACCTCCTATAAGTGTTGCTGTAGCTGCATAAATATTCAGTGAACGCCCTGCTGCTAAAGTCATCGATGCCAGAGCAACAAGGCATAAAAGCCACATTAATCTGGGTTTTGTAAGTGCAAGGTAGGATTTTACTCTTTCCGTCCAGTTAGTTTTATTTGAAGATTTATTTATTTGTTTTGAAGTTTTTTTATTATTTGCTGATTGTTTTATTTCCAGTTCATAAGAGGTTTCTCTTTTTTCTAACTTCCATAAAAGACCTAAAAGTAAAAATGAGAAAATAGACATACCAATAGTGAGATGTAAC
>JAHENH010000092.1 GCA_018609935.1 Halobacteriales archaeon
AAAATACAAAGAAATACAAAAATCAATACAAGAAAGAATATCAGATATATGTGAACAAAACACAGAACTTGATGAAAAAGTAAAACAAAAAATACTAGAAAAATACACAGAAAACAAACAAACATTCAAAAACAAAAATAAAGACTACGGAAACAGTTGGCTCAAAATAAAACAACTAGAAGACATCATAATAGAAGATTCACCAAACCAACTAGACATAACAGACAAAAGAACAGAATACCAAATATACACAAGACTACTAGACAAAGTATTCAGATCATACAACCTACTATTCCTAGTAGAACAAAACAAAGTACAAGATGAAGATATAGCAGAAACACTAGACGATCTAGCAAATTATGCAACAATGCTATCATCATACATAGAAGTTTACAATCAAACCAATAATGAGTGAAAAACAAAAAATCAAATGTCCTAACTGTGGGAACACTGGTGAAGTAGACCTTGAAGAATTAGATTTGATTGAATGCACTGAATGTGACAAAGAAATATTTAGTCAGTTTTGGAGAGATCATAAAAACTACATTTTAGAATAACCATACAAATATGAAATTATCAAAATATATAGAGTGTAGTTCATCTCAAAAATCTACACAACAAAAATCTACACAGTCTATACAGAACAAAAAACAAAAAGACAGTGATAGAGTCAAGATAGAAATAAATGATGTATATTACACTGTAAGTGATAGATATACAGAACATAAAATGCCAATAATCCATGTACATGGTAGAGACAAAAACAGAAACAAACACCATATAGAAATTGATGGTTTCAGACCATACTTTTTCATAGAAGAAAGTGAATTCACTGGTGATAAAAGAAATTCATTAGAAAAAGATAATCGCATACTAAATATACAGCATGGATATGAAAGCATAGAAGGTGAACCATTAGCTAAAGTTGAATGTGAACTCCCATATCATGTACCAAAAATTAAAGATATTTTTAATAAGACATATGAGGGAGATATACAGTTCTATAATAGATTCCTTATATCTAATGAGATAAAAAAATGTCTATCAGTACCAAAACATTATTTAGTAGATGAAAGTAATGAAAAAATATCCATTGATGAAATAGAAGCTGTAGATGAAAAAGACTGGATAGACGTAGATCCAAAAATCTGTATATTAGACCTCGAAGTATTGACAGACGGAGAGGGTGTTCCACAGTATAAAAGTGCTGATAAAAAAGTAACCGCAATAAGTCTATACAACAACTATTCTCAGACAGTGGATTCATGGGTTTTGGTGTCTGAAAGGTGGGGTATTTCCCTACAAGAACTAAAGAAAAACACCCAAAATACAAGATTCTTCCATAATGAAAAAGAACTACTCAGAGATTTCAACAAATATGTATCAAAACAAAATTTTGATTTGGTTAGTGGATGGAACAGTGATGGATTTGATCTACCATACCTAATAAATCGTTCACTAAACCTTAACATAGACAGTATTAGATCTTGGACTAGAAGTGATCTTGAATATATTACAGATGATAATATACAGAACAATATACAGTATAAACTACGTGATACAAAACCATTTGATATGTTAAAAGCATACAAAAAGACACAAGTACATGATCTAAAATCATATAGTCTTGAATATGTAGCAAAAAAAGAAGACGTATCAGAAAAACTTGAACATGAACTATCACTTGATGAACTGTACAGACAGAAACCACAAGAGTTCATAGAATACAACAGACGAGATGTCATAGCAGTTAAAGAGATAGAAGAGTCAGTAGGTATAATAGACCTATTCGACAATCTGAGAAGTGTCACAGGCGTTCTAATAGAAGACTCATTCTACAACAAAGACCTAATTGACCTATACACACTCAGAAAAGCATACCAAAAAGAAATAATACTACCATCAAGATCAAAACCAGATAGATCATGGTATTATGGAGCATATGTATTCGATCCACAAGGTGGAAAACACGAAAATGTTGTCTATCCAGATCTAGCCTCATTGTATCCATATACCATGTGGTCTTTGAATATGTCACCAGAAACAGCTATAGGAACAAAAGAAGACCTAAAAGAAAGTGAATACACAAAACAAGACTGTGTTTGGGGATATGTTGATACACGACCAATAAAGTTTATAGAAAAAGGAGATACAAGAGATCCATACAAAAATGGAGAATACAAAGCAATAATACAGAAAAAACCAGATGGAAGCAGAAAAACAGTATGGAGTGATACACCACAATATGAAAAATTCTATTATCTAAAACAAGAAGAAAAAGAAGGATTCATCACATCAATTCTTGATGAACTCATAGACTTCAAATATGAGTATAAAGGAACTGGTATGTATCCAGCAGTGAAACGTGTTTTGAATTGTTTTACACCAGATACAGATGTTCTAACACCAAATGGAGTAAAAAATATAACTGAACTAGAAGTTGGTGATGAAGTATATTCATTTAACAAAGAAACAAATCAAGTTGAAATAAAACCAGTTGTAGATACATATAACTATCCAAATTATAGTGGTGAACTAATAGACATAAAAACAAACAGTATAGATTTTAGAGTTACACCAAATCATAGGATGTTAGTAGAACAAAATAATCCTTCTACACCAAGAAAAAATAGATATGAATTTAAAGAAGCTCAAGAACTTGAAGAGAACCCATATACAAATTATGAATTACCGAATCAGTGGAATATAAAACATGGTGAAAGAATAGAAGAGATAAATTTATTAGATTATTACAGTGGTGAATATGAAATATTCATAGATCTAAAAAACAACATTAATGGACATATATTTAAATCCAATATAGATATAGAAGATAAAAACAGTATACGTAGAAGAAAACTAGATCAATATGACATTACAAGTGGATATATAATAACTAAAAAAGACTACGAGAACAATAAGGAATATATAAACAGTGTTTCAGATAAAATACTTATACATAAAGCTAAGAATCATAAATGGATACCACTGAAATATAATGGAGATGATTTTATTGAATTACTTTCTTGGTATATAACAGAAGGTAATGTCTATAGATCAGAGTCTAAAAAGTATCAAAACGGAAACTATATAACTCAAACAACACAGATAAACATATCTCAAAAAAGAGATGTTAGCACAAAAGAATACAATAATATACTATCATTGTTTAGTGGAATGGATTTATATACTTCAAAAGAAACAGAAAAATGTATATCTATAACAAGTGAAATACTTGGTGATGTTTTGGAAGATTTGTGTGGTAGCGGTAGCTATAATAAGAAGATACCAGATCTAATATTTAATACATCTAAACAACAGAAAAAATTATTTTTTAATAGAATGATAGATGGTGATGGTAATAATAGGAGAGATAGATATTCAACTGCTAGTGAACAATTAAGAGATGATTTCTTAAGATTATGTTTACATATAGGAATACAACCAAAATATACTAGGTATAGTGGTGCATGGAGAATACAGATTTCTAAAAATAGAAATAAAAATACTTTACGTATGAATAGAAGTTCAGATAGATCTAAAGCAGAAAATGGTGTATATTGTGTTACTGTAAAAGATAATAATTCATTGTTAGCTGGTCGTAATGGTAAATTCCAATTTGTAGGACAATCATATTATGGAGTATTTGGATACTCTACACAGTATAACAGTTTTAGATTGTTTGACTGGAAGTTAGCTGAGACTGTTACACTTAGTGGTAGAAAAGTTATACAGAACACTGCAAGTAAATTCATAGATGAACTAGAAAAAGATGGATATGAAGCTGAATTGATAGGTGGTGATACAGATAGCTGTCAGACATCCATAAAAGATACAGACATGGAGACTGCTGTAAAAATCAGTGAAGAAAAACTACAGTATATAAATGATATATGGTATGATGAGTTTGCTAAAGAAGAGTTTGGTATGGATAGACACAAATTTGAAGTTGAACTTGAAAAATACAGCAGATCATTTTTTATGTTAGGTGGAACAAAGAAGAGATATGCAGAATGGGTGTGGTGGGATGAAGATGATGGAAACTTAAAAGAGAGAAATGAAGATTATATTTCTATCACTGGTCTTGAAGCTACAAGGAGTGATACAGCAAATATTACACAGAAAGCACAGAAAAAAGTATTAGAGATGATCTTAAAGAATGATCTGGATACAGCAAAAGAGAAAGTATACAGCTATCTTGAAGATTTAGAGAATGGTATACGTAGTGGTGATATACCATTAAGTGATGTTGGTCAGCGTAGTGGTATTGGTCAACCATTATCTAAGTATGGTAGTAAAGACCGTACACCACAACCTATATATCGTGGTGCTAAGTATGTCAATGAGTTTATTAATAATGAAAGTATAGGTGAGGGGGATAAACCGTATAAGTTCTATGTTGAAGGGATAAATGAGAGATACAGTCTACCTAAGACATATAGTAGTGATACAGCAGAGGATGGAAAACCACTTGACGCTGTAGCTGTTTCTGACATTGAGAATATGAAGTATTTTAAGGTTAATTTTGATAAAATGATTGATAAAATATTAAAGTCTCCAATAGAACCTATACTTCATCAACTCTCTTGGAACTATGGTAATGCCGTCAATGGGGTAGAACAGATTTCGATGAGTGATTTTTTATAACTAAAAGGTAACTTTTTAGTTAATGCAAAAACCTTTTAAGTAAAAAGTTTATATATAGAGCAAGATCCAATGGATTATAACTATATCTACAAGTTTGTAGTTCACTTCTTTACATTTGTAGGTATCCCATTGGATCATACAAAAAGAATAATGTGAATAAATAATGAAAGTAAATAACCTAGATAGAAAAGATGGTAATTCACTAAGGAAGAACTATACCAAACATGACATAGCTGAATCTTACTGTAAACACATCTTTAGGGGGGCTAACTTTAAAGTGGAACTTTGGGGAATAGACAAAAGAGAAGAAAACAGTGGAGAATTAACCTTCGATGATAAAGCAGATCTCAAGATCTATGATAACAATGATCTAGTATTAATCATAGAAGTAAAGTCCAAATCATCAAAAGACTGGTTTGGAATCTTTAACCAAAGACACTTTAAAGATTACCTCAAAATAAAAAAGGAATACAATACAGAAGTATATGTCTATATGACTCTTGTAGATGAAGATAAAAAAGCAATAACAAAAGATGCTTATATACCAATATATAGTGAAGAACAAGTAAAAAATGTATTCCAAGCACCAGATGGAAACATGGTAGTAGAGATGGATGAAGACGACTTTGTAGATTTTAGGAATGTTTTAGACACAATTAGCTAATTGTAGAATATATATAAGATATAATATATTTTTTAACCAAAAACTAACCACAAATTTTATATACTATTACAGTATAGTTATATTTGAAAAGATGATAGGGTGGCTAAAAAACAAACTAACAAAAACAGAAAAAACAGATATAGTTGAAGAACTAAAAATAATAAAAACAAGATGTGGATGCTACCAAATAACAAGATACATAACAATAAAAAATAATAAAAATCACAAAATAAGATCCAGAGACAGATACATAACAAGAGACTTTATAGTGATTTCTAATACACTTTATTTAGATAGTTCAAATATTGGAACACTAATAGCAATTGACATACGTAATTTTAAAACAGATATAGTTAAAGAAGCAATGGATAAAACCAGTGAAAATTATGAAGTAGCAGTTAATTCTAGAGAAACCACATTAAACCCAAGACAAATTCTAGCAAAACAATGGTAGCTCAAGGTAAAAAAGGATACAACTACGAACACACAATAAAAAATGACATCTATGAATACACAGACGGAGAACTAACACCAATACGCAGTGGATACAGTGGAAATGGAAAACTACCAAGTGCAGACCTAGTTATAGATGATGGAAGCTACAGACACCTAATAGAACTTAAGAAAACAAGCAAAGAAAAATTCACAATAGAAAACAAAGAAATAAAACAACTAATAGAACTCACAAAAAACTACCCAACACCAAACACACACGCAAAAAGTTGTGCATACATAGGAATAAAATTCAACAACAGAACACTAGCAATAGCTGAACTAAAATGGATAACATCACACCAAAAAATGAAACAACTATTCACAGAAGATATGCCAATACCATGTTACTTCACAGAAAAAAACAACCTCAAACTAGAAAAACCCACACTATCAGAATGGAAATCAGCACAAAAAGGATGTGACGAAAAAGAAGTCTTAAAAACAATAAATTATCTATAAAAATGGTAAAACAACCCCTACAAGGGCAAGATCTAGACAATTTGAAGTTAGCAGAAGAACTTAGAAATGTAGCAGACAAAATAGAAGAAAAAGGAATCCAAAATATAAATATAGAACATAATGTAGGTGAAGAAAAACTAACAACAGAAAAAATAGAAATAACACATATACCAGAAGAACCAATAGACACAAAACAAATTCTTAACTATAGAAACACAGACACAAACAAAAACACAGAATCATACAAAATAGACCAATACGAAATACTTAATCTATATAAAGAACAATTAGATGGATTTGAAGAAATAGATTTTGCACAAACAACAAAACTAAAATTCAGTGATTATGATTCATACAAAACAGTGCGTAAATATCTAACAACACTAGAAAAAGAAGACATATTAACAGTTGAAAATGAACGTGGAAACTCACTAACAAATGTATACTACATAAAAATAAATTGGAATGGATGGATATGGAGAGATCTAAAAAAACACTATAAAAGTGATCCAGATGGGTAGTGCATTTGAATGTGATCGTTGTAAACAATTATTTAAAGGGTATCCATATAGAAAAATGAAAACGTATAGTGCAGATAACAGAGGGAATGTTAAATATCAAGAATTCTGTAAAGATTGTTTTAGAACCATAATGAATGTTATAGAAGATTACAGTGACAAAAAAAGTAAAAATCAAAGGTAAGAACAAAGAGAAGTATACACATGAGACTGAGAGGGTTAAATGTCCAAGTTGTGGTGAATTAAT
>JAHENH010000093.1 GCA_018609935.1 Halobacteriales archaeon
AGATATCCTCGAGGTGGACCTAAACAACCTGGTGGAAGAAGAGGCAGGAGACCGTAAAATTAAAAGGATAAATTTTTAAATAAAAACAAAATATTAGTTTAATAATAAAAACATAAAAAATGGAAACAATAACAAAAAAGGAAAACAAGATAGTGTTTGAAGCAGAAATAAGTGAAAGTTTAGCTAATTCAATTAGAAGGTATGTTAATCACATTCCTATTCTAGCAGTAGATGAAGTAGAAATATCAAAAAACGATTCTCCTTTATATGACGAGACACTAGCTCATAGAATTGGTTTAGTTCCGCTAAAAATGAAAAAAACAGCTGGAAAATCAGGAAAAGATATAGAATTAACACTAAACGTAGATAAAGAGGGAACTGTTTATTCTGGAAATTTACAAGGAGAGATAGAACCTGTATATGATAATATGCCTCTTACAATTTTAAAACAAAATCAAGAATTGAAATTAAAAGGCCTAGTAAGAAAAGGAATAGGAAAAACTCATTCTAAATTTTCTCCAGGACTAATATTTTACAGACATAAGGCAGAAATTAAGTTGGATAAAGAATTTGAAGAAAAGGTTAAAAATCTATGTCCTGAAAACGAAATTAAGGATGCTGAAGGAGGAAAAAACATAATAGTTTATGATAACAAGGAAAAAGAAGTTGCTGATTTATGTGAAGGTCTGGCAGAAAAAGAAGGAAAAGAAGCTGAAGTGTCTAGAGAAAACAAATTAATTATAAGTTTAGAAAGCTTTGGTCAGTTAAAACCAGAAGAAATGTTTAATGAATCTATAAAAAACTTAAAAAACGATTTAAATGAAGTTTCTAAAAAGTTGAAATAATTTTTGTTCAATTAATCTTTTTTCTGTATTTCTAATTTATCAAAAAGTTTTATAAGTAGCCCTCTCATTATTTTTATTAAGAGATAGTTTAAGCGGGAGTGCCGGAGTGGTCAAACGGGACGGACTCAAGCGAGAAGCTCGCGAGGGATAAGCATATGATAAAAAACAAAATTTGCAATAATTAACGTGAGCGAGCTCGGAGATATCCGTTGGCTTAGTGCCTTCGCAGGTTCGAATCCTGCCTCCCGCATTCAAATCTTTTCAAAAAAGATTTGGAGTAAACCAAACAAAAACTAAGAGAGATTTGGAGTAGAAACAATAAAATTTCCTTATCTGAAATCATTCTTAAATCTAAGCCGGTTAAATTCAACATATTCTGTAAAAACATAAACTTCAGGAAAAGTTTTAAAAACCCCTAATTAATAGGAAAAATAAATCAAAATAATTTAACCTGCGAGTTAACGCGGTAGCAGGAACTAGAAATAGTTCTTGTTATTATCGCTTCTCGTTAGTTAGTTTATTAAATGATTATTAAATGGCCAAATCTGGTAAAAAATGAAATCAAAAACAAAAATAGAAAAACAAACACAAAGAAAGTCAAACCCAGAAATAACTGAAACAGTAGTAGCAGCAAAAAAGTCTTCGTCTAATTCAGAAACATGGAAAGAAATAGCTGAAGAGCTTTCCTCTCCAAGAAAAAAACAGTTAGCAGTAAATTTAGATAAAATAGACGAGTCTCTAAAAGAAATGAAAGGAGAAGAAAAAGTGATAGTCATTCCTGGAAAAGTTCTCTCTATGGGAAATCTAAACTCATTACAGGAAGGGAAAAGTAAAAAATTAAAAATAGCAGCATTAAAATTTTCTGAGACAGCAAAAGAAAAACTATTAAATTCTAACTGTGAAGTTTTTAGTATACTTGAAGAAATTAAACAAAATCCTCAAGCTAAAGAGGTTAAAATAATAAAGAAATAAAATGAAAATAATAGATGGTACAGACGCAGTGTTGGGAAGAATTTCAGCAATAGCTGCAAAAGAAGCACTAAAAGGTCAGGAAGTTAATATAATTAACTGCCAGGATGTAATTATAACAGGCAGAAAAAGATTAGTTCATGAAGAATTTCAAGAAAAAAGATCACGTGTGGGAGATAGTCAAAAAGGTCCTATACATCCTAGAAAAAGTGATAGAATAGTAAAGAGAGCTGTAAGAGGAATGTTACCAAATCACAGACTAGGTAGAGGAAGAGAAGCATATAAAAGAGTAAAATGTTTCAGAGGGATTCCGGAAGAATTAAAAAACCAGGAAACAGAAAAAATAGAAGAGAAAAATAAAAAACCAGGAAGAAGGTATACAAAACTAAAAGAACTAGAAAAATAAAATGGTTAAATCTCCAGCAGAACAAATAAAGAAAGAAAAAATAGTAGTGGCAGGAGGAAAAAGAAAATCTGCAGTAGCTAAAGCTATGATTTCTCCTAAAGGGGAAGGAAAAGTAACAATCAACAAACAAGATTATAATAACCTAGAAAAACTCGATAAACTAAGAATTGAGGAACCTCTTAGAATAGCTGAACATATCCTTGGAGAAAGAAATTTTGATATTGATGTTACTGTCCGAGGCGGAGGAGCACAAGGACAAATAAATGCCTCTAGACTTGCAATTGCCAAAGCAATATTAAAATTCAGTAAATCTAAACAACTAGAAAAGGCCTTTTTAGAATACGATAGAAATCTTTTAGTAGCTGATGTAAGAAGAAAAGAAGCCTATAAACCAGGAGACAGTAAAGCTAGAAGAAAGAGACAGACTTCGTTTAGATAATTTTTTTTATATTTTAGAACAAACTTATTTTAAAAGTTCTCTTTTTGAATTATTGTGGGCCATCCATTTAGGGGTTCCATTCCAGAATATCCAATAAGCTATCTCATCTGCCAGATTAACTACCGGAAATTTTTTATCATATTCTTCCCCACTATAAATATTAATTCTTCTTTTCTCTAAACCAAGAATATCACTAAGGAGATCTCTGGTATAAGCATACTTTCTAGTATCTAACTCCCCATCCTGATAGATATAGATATCTTCAAAAAAGTTTTTAATACCGTCTCCAATTAAACTCGAGAGAACTATCCCATTAAGCTCTCTACTTGGAATTCTTTCCTTATCGTTTTTATTTAGAATTAAAAAATTATATGATCTATCTTCTAAGTCTTTTTCAAAAGATTTATTACTTCTTTTCTTGCCATATTTCCCTGCCGAAACATCTTCTTGCCTATTAGAAAAAACACTCACAAA
>JAHENH010000094.1 GCA_018609935.1 Halobacteriales archaeon
GCTAAAGAGACAGGTATACAAGTAGGGGATTTTATTACATTTGATAGAACATTTACATCTATAGAAAACGGATATAAAACAGGTATGGCCCTTGATAATAGGGTGGGATGTGCAGCTACTATAGAAGCAACTAAAGAATTTAATGGTAATTATGAACTTATTAGTGTATTTACAACCCAAGAAGAGGTAGGTCTAAAGGGAGCAAAAACCTCTGCTTATGCAGTAGATCCTGATGTAGCACTAGCTGTTGATACTTCAATAGCTGGAGATGTTCCATATATTAAAGATAAAGAATCAGATCTAGAAACCGGTAAAGGGGTGGAGATAACATTAATACAGAGTAGTGGAAGAGGCCTGATAACTAGTGAACCTGTTAAAAACTGGCTTATCGAAACTGCGGAAGAATATAATCACTCATATCAACGTGGGGTATGGGAAGGAGGAGCTACAGATGCAGCTAACCTGTATTTAGTAAAGGAAGGTATACCTACTGGATCTTTAGGGATACCAACAAGACATATTCATTCTTCAACTGAAGTTGTTGACATAGAAGATATAAAGTCTACAGTAAACTATCTTGGAGATGCTTTTAGCATGTTACCAAAATATTTTTAGTATGAAATAAAAAACCTAAAATTAAAGATATTTTATATACAGAATATATGTTTTATTAGATTTATAAATTATAACTTTAGTAGATAACTAATTTAAAACTGAAACAAAATCTGATATTTATGCCTTAACTGTATCTATTTCCTTAGCGAAGGCATAACTGTCTTCTACATTTTCTATCTCTATCATTATTCTATCACCTATTTCTGCATCTGATTCAGTTATTATTAGTGTATAACCTCCATCCATCTTAGCTATAGGATCTCCTTTTTCACCTTTATCAACTACTTCTACAGATCTTGTTTCATTAGCTTCTACAGGTATTTCCCTATTACCTAGTTGTTCTCCAGGCATTTCATTAATGCTAACTTCTTTTTCCTCTTTTGGAGAACTACTTGTCTCAGACTTAGCTGTCTCTTTACTCTTAGTTGTTTTCTTACTTGACTCATCTACTTTATTACTTGACTTTGATAAGCTAAAAATAGCTACTCCATATTCTTTATCCTCATCTAATAAACCGTCTAAACCTGATCCTTCTATTCTTATTCCATCATCTGATAAGTTTACCTTTTCTTTATCGAAATAAACCATCTCTCCTTCCAACTCTACTGATATACCATCTACCATGTATACAATAAATATTTGTATGACTTATATTTTTCATTTTTTAGTTAAATTCTGAATTAAGCATGTAGATCGATTAAATTATATATGATGTTTTTATAAATATTGAATGGCAGTAAAGATGCAGAAATTAAAAAATAATAGTAATCTCATATAATGTAGTTAACATTATTTAAAAAAGATATTTCTGATATACCTTAAAGTATTTATTTAAAGCTCCTCTTGTATTTTTCTTTTGAGGTTATCATCATTTATGTTTATTTCAAATGAATATGTTTCTTTTTTTGTCTTTTTTAGTTCTGCGCTTACAAGTTGGTTGTCAAAGTAGTAGGGAGTAAATTTTGTCATTAGTCTATATACAATTCTTTCCGTTTTTCTAAATATTTTTCTTAATACTGTTTTAATAGACTGTAGTCCGTGTTTTCCTGTTCTAGTTAGTCTTCCTGCAGCTTGTTTTTTGTTGTTTTCTTTTAGTGAGTCTACTGATTCTGTTAGTTTTTCTTTTGTTTTTTCTACTTCTTTTTCAAGCCCATTTTCTTTTTTTTCAATAGTATTTTTCTCAATACTAGTTTGTCTTGCTGTTTTTTCAGTTATATCATCTATTGATTCGTCTTTTTTTGGTCTCCATTTTTCCCATTCATCTAATCCTTTACTTTCCACTCCATTTTTCTTTAAAGCTTCACTTACTTCCTCGCCATGATCTACAATACCACTCCATGTGTCTTGTACTTTAAATCCTGAGACACTTTTTCTCATTTCAGTACTTTATATTATAGACAAAGTTATTACTATAAATTTAATGGTTTATTTTATAAACAATAATAAATAATATCATTTGTATCTAGTTTTTAAATTTTTTATCTTTCCTTCTACTTAAAGGATGATTAAGATCTCTTCTAAATGAGAAAAATCTATATTGTTTTTCCTTTTAATCAGGATAATTAGAAAATAATATGATTAAAGTTTGCTTGATAGGTTGCGGTAAACTAGGAAGTGCAATTATAAAGGGGTTATATAGTGTTAATAATGATTATAGCATTATAGGATGTGATAAAGATATAGAAAAACTCGAAAAAATAGACGAATATTGTCTTGATACTACTGACAATATAAAAGAAGCTACAGAAAATGTAGATATAGTGGTTGTTGCAGTAAAACCTAAAAATATAGATGAAGTATTGGATAAACTTGATCTGTCATCAGATCAAACTCTTGTATCTGTAGTAGCAGCTGTTCCAACTGACTTTATAAAACAAAAAACTAGTGCTAACGTAGTTAGAGTGATGCCAAATCTTGCAGCAGAACAACGTGAGATGGCATCAGCTGTAAGCTTCACAGATAAAAAAACAAAAAAAGTAATAAACCTCTTAGAAGACCTCGGTGAATATGTGGAGCTAGATGAAGATCTTATGGATATAGCGACAGCAGTCAATGGAAGTGGGCCAGCATTTGTTTTTTATTTAATCAAAATAATGAAGAAAGCAGGGATAGAACGTGGTTTAGATGAGAGAAAAGCAGAAAAATTGGTTGCACAAACATTTAAAGGAGCTGCAGAGATTGTATTAGATTCAAATAAAAATGTAGATGAATTAATTGATGCTGTCTGTTCTCCTGAAGGTACAACAATTGAAGGGATGAAGGTGCTTAATAATAGTGAAATATCACAATTTTTACCTTCTGCAGTAAATGCAGCTGAAAAGAAGTCGAAAAAAATCTCTAAAGAGGTCTCTGAAGACTTAAATAATGGATAAGGTTGACTTAAACTGTTCGACAAAGAACGAAAAAAAGGCAAGAGAAAAAGCAGCAAAAGCGAAGAAGATTATAGTTAAGGCGGGCACAAATTCACTTACAGATGAAGACTCAAAACTTGATAAAGACAAATTAAATAAACTTGTTGATGATGTAATGGATATGATAAATAAAAATAAACAAGTTATATTAGTTTCGTCTGGGGCTATTGGTGCTGGAAAAGGAACTATATCAATTCCTGATGATTCGATAGAAAATCTTCAAGCGGCTTCTACTATAGGCCAAAGCCATCTTATGCGGTTTTATTCAGAAAGTTTTGAAAGATATAATAAACAAGTTGCTCAAATACTTTTAACCCATGAAGACCTTGAAAATCCTAGTAGATTTAATAATTTTAAAAATACTATTGAGACATTACTAAAATGGGATATTATACCTATAATAAATGAGAATGATGCAGTAGCTATAGAAGAAATAAAGGTTGGTGACAATGATATTATATCATCCCATATAGCTGTGGGAATCAAAGCTGACCTTCTTGTAACTCTTACAGATGTTGGAGGCGTATATACAAGTAATCCTAAGGAAAATTCTGATGCAGAACTTATACATAAAGTGGACTTTAATAATTTCAATAAATTGAAAAAAAGAATAGATGAAACATCAACAAGAAATTTTGGGGGTATAAAAACAAAAATTGATGGGGCTAGAAAAGTAAATAAAGAGGGAATACCAGCAATAATAGCTAAATCTGATGAAGAAAATATTTTAGAGAGAATAGCTAAAGGAGAAAAAGTAGGTACTATTTTTATTCCTGACACATAGACTGTAACAAAAATGAAAGACATAGATAAAAAAATCGAGGAAGCAGAAAAGGCTGCTTTACAAATTTCTAATCTCTCTAACAAAAAACGGGAGAGAACATTAGTGAAGATAGCTAGTACGATCCGAGATAAAAAAACAAAAATAATTAATGCAAATAAAAAAGATGTAAAAAAAGCTGAGGAATTACTTAGAAAAGGAGAGTATAGTCAGTCATTTGTTGACAGATTAAAATTATCTGAGGAAAAAATAGAAAGTATATCTAGTATGGTCGAAAGCGTAGCTAGCCAAGAAGACCCACTAGGAAAAACACTTTCAGCACGAAAACTTGATGATTCCCTCAATCTCTATAAAGTAACTGTACCTATAGGAGTTATAGGATCAGTTTTTGAATCTAGACCCGATGCATTAGTACAAATAGCTTCTCTCTGTCTTAAATCTGGAAACTCAACTATATTAAAAGGAGGTAGTGAGGCAAAATATTCAAATAGAATACTTTTTGAATGTATAGCAGAGGCCTCCTCAGATATTGTCGATGGATGGGTACAATTAATTGAAGCAAGAGAAGATGTAGAAAAACTACTTGAAATGGATGATTCAATTGATCTTTTAATGCCAAGAGGGAGTTCAGATTTCGTCGAATATATACAAAACAATACCCGTATACCTGTTCTTGGTCACACAGAGGGGATATGTCACGTCTATATTGATAGTGAAGCAGATCTAAAAAAAGCAGAGGATATTTCATATGATGCGAAAGTCCAATATCCCGCTGTATGTAATGCCGTAGAAGCATTATTAATACATGAAGAAATCATAGAAGATTTTCTACCTAGTATAGTAGACAGGTATAAAAATGCAGGAGTGAAAATAAAAAGTGATGAAAAAGCCCTTAATTTTATTAGGGCTGATAAAGCAACTGAAAAAGATTGGACTACAGAGTATAATGATCTAATTATATCTATAAAAACTGTATCTTCACTTAAAGAATCTATAGATCACATAAATAAATATGGATCCAAACATACAGACTCTATAGTTACAGAAAATAAAAATAAAGCTAAACGATTTATGAAAAGAGTTGATTCTGCTAGTGTCTTTCACAATACATCCACTCGATTTAGTGATGGATATAGATACGGCTTAGGTGCTGAGGTAGGTATAAGTACAGGTAAAACTCATGCTAGAGGACCTGTAGGTCTTGAAGGATTAACCACATATAAATATTATCTAGAAGGGAATGGACATATTGTATCTGAATATGTTGGAGAGAATGCAAAAGAGTTCAAACACGAAACTATAGATGAGGACTGGAAATAATATAGACATCCTTTATATATTATAAAAAAATTATGTTATAAGTAGAACTCAGATTTTATATACACAAAAAATTAAACTTAAAAAAATTAAAAATAACACAATATATATGTATACTATAAACTTTTTGATTTAACTATTTCATTTTATCTATAAAAATTTATATGTATTAAGAATTAGGGATTTATATGAAAGGAAATAAATACGTTATAGAATGTCAAAAATGTGGAGAAGTAATGGCAGGATATTCAAAACACATCGCAGTAGAACGTAAGAAAGATCATAAACAAAAATTTGAACATGATGTTGAAATAAAACAGAAAACAGAAGAACTAGATGTTAAAACACAAGAAAAGGAAAAAGATGAATTAGAAGACGAAAAACAAGAACTAGAAAATAAAGAACAAGAATTAGAAAACAAAAAACAAGAACTAGAAAACAAAAAACAAGAACTAGAAAACAAAAAACAAAAACCTACTAAACCTAATTAAATTTTAAATTCCTTTTTGACTTATATAAGTATTAAGTCACTTATATTATATAGAGATATTTAAAACTAGTATATTTATTTTTTACACTATATATTAAAAGTTATTACTGAACTTTTTCTACTTGTACTGCTCTTGGTCCTTGTTCTGCTTGTTCTACTTCAAACTCAAGTTCTGTCCCTTCTTCAATATCCGTTTCAGAAGATAACTCAGATATATGGAAAAAAACATCCTCGTCCTCATCCTCACCTTCTCGTTCAACAAAACC
>JAHENH010000095.1 GCA_018609935.1 Halobacteriales archaeon
AACACAGGCTCTAAGAGATGAAACACTCTTTAGAATGCCTCTTGATTATTGGCTTTTAATATATGAAGAAGTAGAACTTAGTTCAAGTGATCCCTGTTTAGATGGTACAATAACAACACCTACACCTGTTATATACGATCATTTATCTACTTATAAAAATAATCCACATAGAGGACTAAATAATGGAAGAGTTTTTAGAGTAGAGTATTATACAGGGGATGGGAGTGGAATAATTCAGCTTCCTACTAAGAGAGTAGGACTTTTTACAGGTTCAAATTATGATGTTAACAATTACTTCATAAGATATATTAAATGGCCTAAAGAAATTAAGGTAGATGAAAGTGACCCTTCAAATCAAGTAAATTCAGAACTTAATCAGTCTACCCACAGAGAAATAGTTGATGGAGCTATAGAACTTGCCTTAGAAGTTTCTCAAAATCCTAGATTAAAAACAAGAACTCAAACAGATAAGAATATACAACAGTAAATGTCTTTAAGAGGTCTGAGGAAAATAACTGTAAATAATCAGATTCCTCAGCAAAAGGCTCCTAATAATCTTCCAGTTTTTGCTGAACACTTCAATGATCTAATTGATGTTATAAAGGATCTGGATAGATCTAAGAACAACGCTGCAGGATCTGATAAACAAATCCAATTCAACACTGGAGGAGATCTGGATGCTGATGTCAATTTTATATTTGACAAGAACTCTGATGAGATCTCTCTAGATGGAGGTAATACTATGATAGGTTCCGTTGAGATAAACCTTCTCGACGGTATGACATCTAGAACAGGAAAGGACAAAAACTTTGTAACAGGTACTTCCGGTCCTAAGGACAATATCCCTAAATGGAATGCCGATGGAGATATTGTAGATTCAGCTCTTTCTCTAAGTAAGATCGTTAGAACAGATGACAGTGATGCTTCTAAGTATGATTGGGTACTGGATGAAAATGATCTTGGATCCAATGATCCCAAATCAGTTCCTACACAATCATCTGTAAAAACTTATGTGGATAATAATATAGATGAGATCAGGATAAAGGATGCAGTAAAGATAGCATCCACTGGTGATATTGATCTCTCTAGTGCATCAGATCCTAATCCTATTGATGGAGTAACTCTTTCTAATGGAGATAGGATACTCCTAAAAGATCAGACTACTGCTTCAGAAAATGGTATCTATGATGCTGTTACTGCTACTGATCCTACCACTTGGACAAGATCTGATGATCTTAATGAAGATGCTGAAGCAGTTGGAGGGGTTGAAGTATTTGTAAATGAAGGTAATACTAATAAAGATAGTATATGGGTATTGATTACAGATAACCCTATATCTATTGGGAATGACAGTATTATTTTTTCAAAGTTTTCTGGAGCAGGACAAATAACTGCAGGGGATCAAATAAACAAAACAGGAAACACACTAGATCTAGATATAGCTCAAGGAAGTTCTGCTGTAATAAGTACTTCTGATGAAATATCTTTTGCTGATAATTCTGATTCTGATAATGTAAAAAAGGATAAGGTCAGTGATCTATTAAGCCTCTATGACTCTTTCACTGCTACTCTTACCAATAAGACAGTAGATGCAAACGCTACAGGGAATTCTTTTAGTAACTTTGATCATGGATCTGAGGTAGACAATCCTTCCAGTGGTGTACATGGTGTTTCTGGAAATGTAGTTGGTACAACTGATACACAAACTTTAACCAATAAAACTATAAATGATCCTGATCTTACTTCAGAATTTGATCTTATACAAAGTACTGCTAATTTCAGAGTTCAATGGAATGATCCTTCTGCAACAAGGATCTTAACTATTATAGATCCTGGAAGTGACGATGAATTTCTGTTTGAAGATGCCGCTCAAACTATAAAGAATAAAACAATAGATGGATCTAGCAATACTATTTCCAATTTAACTCATGGAAATGAAGTTGATAATCCCTCTTCTGGAGTTCATGGGGTATCAGGTAATGTAGTTGGGACAACAGATTCTCAGACACTGTCTAATAAGACCCTTGACAATTCTAATAATTATACAGCTCTAGATACAAGATTTACTTTACAAGATGATGGTGACAATACAAAGCAACTAGATTTTCAGTTATCTAGCATTACAACTTCAACAACTCGTACTTTAACAGTTCAGGATGCAAGTGATACTATAGCTCTTCTTAATACAGCACAAACTTTCTCCAACACTCAAACTTTTAGTGGAACATTAGATGCCTCTAGTGCCACTGTTCATCTTTCTTCTAGTTCTGTTGATGCAATAGGTGAAATTGCTAGTGGACTCCGTAGTGGAATAGATAATACAGTAATAACAGGAACTTCTGGTACTAGTGGTAATCTATTAGAATGGAATTCAGATGGAGATGCTGTTGATGGTGGAATAGCTACATCTAATTTATTTGATACTGCAGGAACAGGTCTCTCAAGAAGTGGTTCAACTATAAACTTAGATGCTGGAGTATCAGATCTAAATGATTTAGCACTTCCCAATGCAACTACTGCTGGACAACTTCTGATATGGCATGATACTAATAGTAGATTTGAAAATTCTACCTTAACTGGTGGAACAGGAATAAATATATTAAATGCAGATGCATCTGTTACTGTAGAAATAGATTCTACAGTTCTTCAAAATGTAGTAGAAGACACAACTCCTCAGCTAGGAGGAGATCTCGATGTCAATGGTAATAAGATTACCCACGATTCAGCAGATCTTACAATAGATACTACTACTTCTGGAGATATAGCACTGCTTCCTGTAGGTGGTGTAGGAATAGGTACATCTAGTCCTGATGCTTCACTGCATGTTGAAAAAACTGCTTTATTTGGAATAGCAAGTTCAGGTGTAGCTAATCAAATTCGTATAGAAGGAAATAGAACGACTGATGTATCAACATCAGATTATATTGCAGGGGTATTTACTACAAATGGAAGTGGTGATTGGGCAGGAGGTGATAGAGGAGATCTATTCCTTCATCCAAGATTGGATACTCAAAGAGAGATAAGATTTTATGGATATAACGGTGGAAGTCCTTCTGAATTGGTCAGGATCAATTCTGATGGTCAAGTGGGGATAGGAACTAATTCTCCTTCTGATAAATTGGAAGTTGATGGAAATGTTAGATTACCTAGAGGACAAAGTGATGAAGCAATTGGGGGAAAATTCTCTTGGGATGATACAGCTTATATAACTTCTGTACTAACTGACCCTAATAATAATGATCCCGATAGACAAGGAATAGCATTTTACACACATCCCTCAGGAACAGGATCAGATCCAGCAGAAGAAGTAGCAAGATTTGATATTAATGGAAATGTAGGAATAGGAACATTAAGTCCTTCTGATAAGTTAGAAGTTAATGGAAATATAAGACTTTCTGGTCAAAGTCCTTTAAGATTATATGTTACAACAGACAGTGATTCTGACACATTACATGATATTGAATTTCCTGATGTTTCAACATCTAAAGCTACAGTAAGATATTTTAGGACTACAAATACTTCTGGAAGTAAAAGAATTAATTTACACAGAGGTAATGGAACAGCAGATCAAAGTGCTCAAATAGGTGTTGATGGACAAGATTCATTTTTTGGGATA
>JAHENH010000096.1 GCA_018609935.1 Halobacteriales archaeon
TATTTCAGGCCTATCAAACGCTATCCTTACAGCTCTGACGTCTTTAGCTCTATGATATGTAATATCTTGAAATTCTTCTATTTTTTCCCATTCACTAGAATCAAATAGTTCAGACACCATAATAAAAACCAAGTACGATAAAAGAAAAAATTTAGCTTAATTCTTTTTTTACAGTATCCTGAAGTTCTTCTCTTATCCTATGACTTCTTTCAGATTCAACTTTTACCTCAACTATACTAGCATTATTTCTTTTTGTAGCTGTGTTATAGGCATCTTTAAAACCATCCATATTATCTACAGAAGTAAAATCTAGATCATATATTTCTTTTGTAGGCTGGAAATTTAATCCATGGGGACTTTTAAAATATGTAGTAAAAGGAGGATCAAAATTTTCTATAGGTAACATATGGAAGATACCGCATCCGTCATTGTTTATTAACACAATAGTAGCGTTTATTCCACATCGTTTCATAGCTAACAAACCATTCATATCATGATAGAAAGCATGGTCTCCTGTGACCAAAATTAGATTATCTTCTGTGCCACTAGAAGCTCCAAGGCCACTACTAATTATTCCGTCAATACCGCTCGCGCCTCTATTTCCTATAACTGTTATATCAGATGAACTGGGCTTCCCAAATCTGTCAAGATCTCGAACAGACATACTATTCGATACAAATATAGTGGACGGATCCGGTGCAAGAGAAATAATTTTATTTAGTATAGATCCTTCAAAGTATTTAGAAAATCCATCTATAATTTTCCAGTATTTTTTTTCTAGTTCCCTGAACTTTTCTAGCCAATTCGTCTCTTCTCTTACTGTAAGTTCTGAACTAAGTGATCTTGAAAAATGGTCAGGATCACATATCAAAAGATCTGTAGCTGTAAATTCAGCTTCAGGCCACCCTCCTGATGGATCAATTATAAATTGTCTACAATTAGATCTTTTAAAATATTTACGCAGATTTTTTGAAGTAGGTGATGCTCCAAACCTAATAACAACATCCGGATCAGGTAAGCCCGAGGATATTTTTTCAGCTAGATATGAATCATATCCTCCACAAACTACAGTTTTGTTTATATGTTCACCAAATCTTAAAGTAGAAACTGGATCTGCTAGAATAGGGAAATTTGTAGTTTGTGCAAGTTTACTTAATAAATTAGGACTTGGAAGATTTTGTGAATTAGGCCTGCATATTGATGCAGGACCTACAAAAATCAATCCCTTATTTGCTTTAGATATACTTTTGGATAATTTTTGAACGTCTTTATCATTCAATTTTTGATTTCCTTGAATAGTATTAATAAATCCTTTTTTTCTACCTGTTGACTCTAAAGGATATTTTTCCTCAAAAAAGTCAGGTATATCACCTTCCATTTCTACAGGTTCGAGTGGTTTAGCAAATGGAACATTTAAATGTACAGGACCAGCTGGGTTTTTACTAGCTTCAATTACAGACCTTGAAATTGAAGTTCTTAGAGATCTTATACGTCTAGGTTCTATTTGAGGTTCTGGAAGATCTCTATACCATCTCACAGAATCACCATATATTTTTTGTTGATCTATAGTCTGATTAGCTCCACTTTCATATAATTCAGGAGGTCTATCTGCAGTTAAAACAATTAAAGGAACTCTGGACCAATCCGCTTCAATAACAGCGGGGTGAAAATTAGCTACCGCTGTTCCAGATGTACACACAAGGGGGGTTATCTCTCCTGTTCTCTTTGCGCGTCCTAAAGAAAAGAAAGATGCAGAACGTTCGTCTAGATGTCTGTAAACTAAAACATCTGGGTGTTTAGCAAAGGCATAAGTAAGAGGTGTAGACCTACTACCTGGAGCAATAGAAACTGTAGAAATACCTGAAGATACCAGCTCCTCTACAATAACATTTCCCCAAAAAATGTTTTTGTTTGCTTTTCTCATTATATATTTTTGTATTTTTATATTTTATATATCAAGTAATTTCATCAATTATTGGAAATTTAAGTTTAGTTTCTTCCCATTCTTTTTCAGGAATACTTCCCTCTACAATACCTGCGCCTGCAAATACAATTATATTTTTATCTTTATTTAAACCTGATCTTATTCCAACAATGAATGATCCATTACCTTCCAGATCTATCCAACCTATAGGACTAGCATACCATCCCCTATCAAATGGTTCTATTTCTTTAATAGTTTTTAATGCTTTTTTAGGGGGTAGCCCTCCTACTGCTGGAGTTGGATGGAGTGATTCTAGCAATGAAAAAATATTCTTATTAGAATTTAATTTACCTGATATTTGAGTCTCTATATGTTGGATATTTTTAAGTTTCCTTACATTCCGAGATGATATATCCAATTGTGAAGCTATAGGATTGAGTTGTTGTTTTATAGCTTCTAATACTAAGTTATGCTCAAGAAGCTGTTTTTTATTGTTTAATAGTTTTTTACTTAATTTTTCGTCTCTCTGGAATGTCTTTCCACGAGGAGCGGAGCTTGCTAACGCTTGAGTTTCTATTTTCCGTCCGTTCATAGATACTAATTTTTCAGGTGTTGCACCAAAGAAAGTTTGATTTTTTGAGGGTCTGAACATAAATTTATAACATTTTGGATAAACATACGAAAGACGTAATAATATATCTGGGATATCTAATTCTTTATCCAGTTCAACAGATAATGCCTGTGCAAATACTACTTTTTGAGTATCTCCCTTGTCGATATTTTCTAATATTTTTGAAACCTGGTTACACCATTGTTCTTTATCCACTATATTTTTAATTTTAGATATTTTTGGTGTATCTATTGTCTGGTTGTTAGATGAACTATAACTATATTCTTTGATTTCATCTATATATTTTTCCAGGTTATTACTAGAACTTATACTATTAACTGTTAACCAATTTCTATCGTTTACAGAGGTTAACTGTATCTCTGGTAGGATAAATTCTGCATCATAAAAATTTTTCCATCTTAATTTTTTCTCTGTTTCAGATGTTGAAGGATGAAAAGAGAAACCGCCAAAAATTTTAGGTTTAACAATATCAGGTATATTATCTATATTCATCTTCTTAGATTTATCAAGTTTATTAAACAAATTTTTGGCTTCTTTGTTAATTTTTTGAAAACGTTTAGGTCCACTAGCAGTAATTCTAGCAACAGTTCCTTTAGCAACAATACTTAAACCTGGTTTATCCCAAAAAAATAATACATCATTAGAATTTAAAATAGGTCGAAAAGAAATATATTTATCTAGTTTATAAATTTTACTTTCTACCTTAATATTTTTTATCGAAGCTGTATTATCCAAAAACCTCATATTTATTTAAGTGATGTATTTTAGTTTGGTTACTTGTCTTATTAAAACTTCTATTAAAAACAAAATAGTTAAACCGTAATTATCTTATATATAATCTATATAACCAATCTTCTATATTAATTTCATCTTTTGTGTTATAGGGGGAGTTGGGTCAAAAACCTCATTAAAGCTGGTTGACATTTTCCCGCTCTAAATCCGATAGATCCCTTTTCATATCCATCCAGCTTAGAGAGATAAACTCTTAAGAGGTCTTGATGTCCTAGGGCTTACATTTCAACATTACCTGCGGTAGAAAATTAATTCTTGATAAGATTTATTCTCGTCCAATGACCCTATGGTGTTTCTTTCGAACACACAAGATACACATTTCCATATACAAAAATATAAGTAAGTCCATGTATCCTTTACATGAAATCTCTGAAGAGGTCTTATTTGAACCTCATACAAACTTATAATTGTATAATTTATTTTTTTAATAAATATTTTACATCTATAAAGTATAGATATTAAATTAAATATAGGAAATTAATATAAAAAGAGTTATTTTTATTTTGGAGTTATTTCTGCGTTTTCTTTTACGTTTGATAATACAACATTCGTATTAGTTTCTTTTACAACATCGTGGTTTAGTATTTCTTTTATCATTCTGTTCATGTCTTCTGTGTCTTTGAATTTTCCTATTGCTATTAGGTCGAAGTCTCCGGTTACTTCATAGACATCAGTAAGATTCTCCTTATTTTCTAACTCCCCTGCAAGCTCTGATATTCCTTCCCCCTCTGCTTTTATCATTAATGTACATGTAACTGTATAACCTAGTTTTGAATAATCTAAAACTGGTTTGAATCCTTTTATTATTCCTTGTTTTTGCATTGTGTCTACGTGGTTACTTATTGTAGTTACTGATACGTCTAGGTCGTCTGCTATGCTTCTGAAGCTTGCTCTTCCGTCTTCTAAGAGTTTAGTTAAAATCTTATTATCAAGATTTTTATGCGCCATCTTAAAAACAATATTCGATAGACGTTTAAAATAACTTCCATTTTGTCCAACTACGACGTAATAAAATAACACAACACTAATTAATCTGTAAAAATATCTATAATTCACTACTCTACACTGAAAAAGTTTTTAGAAATTAAAAAATTACTAAATTAGTTAGCAATAGCCTAGTTAAGTAAGCGATCATATATATTATTATATTTATCCTCAATTTTTTTTGGATCCTGTTTTTCCTCAGATGTAAGAATTGGAAGTCTAATAGTAGCTAAAGGTGAAAGATAATCCACTACATCCTCCACTACAGGCTCTAGAATACCTTCTCTATTAGATCCCATACATATTTTACAAGCCTTTATATATTTTGATCCTTCATATATCTCCACCTGCATTGGTTCTACAACAGCTACTCTGCTAAAACCTATATCTTGAAGTGGTAATGCTACATCTTTATATGATTCAACTATACTATTCTCAAAACATTTTATTTTTTCTCTAAAATCTTCCATTTCAGTCATATATTCATTTTCCATTAATTCATTAAAATCATCAAATGATTCTATATATATACAATCTTCTAATGGTAAGTTGTTTTTTAACAGATCTGGAAGCTCAATATTATTATTTACTATATATTTATCCCCTAATCTATCTAAAACAAATTCACTTCCTTGCCGTCCTAATATTCTAGAACCCTTTCTCGGAGAAGGCCTCCATAATCTATGAAGATTATTTATTTCTTCAGGATTGGATATACCTGAACTAACTTTAGATAAAAAAGATGCATCTTTACCATAAAGAGTACCTTCTTGGACAGAGCTTAAAAATTGATCATAATGATACCAATAATTATTGGATGCTCGAGGCTTAAATCCAACACCTGAAATTCTTTTAACTAAACCTAATGTAAAAGTAGTCTTACCTGAATCAACCTGTTTTTTACCTACAACTAATAAAGTCATAATATATTCTCAGATATTATACACAGATCAAAATCTTTTTCTAGATCGTTTCAATTATCTTATATAGATATAGATAGAAATTCTAGTAAACCGTCCTTAAAAATATAAAATAGTAACAAATTTTTTATCCGTTTCTATCAAAATATAATATAAATTATGGATAAAAAATCCTTCTTAAAATAGCATTTAAATTTCTTTATCTCAGAAAAATGTAGGAAAGCGATAACTATAAATAGTTTAGATAAATATTTTAAATCTATAAAAAATAAAATAAAATAGAAAAAAGTAGAAACCATATACTAAAAAAGTATAAATAAGTATTTCCAAGTAACCGAAAATATTATCAGAAATTATATATTCCGATAGAATACTCATTGTTATTATAGTCAAAATTAAACTTAGAAACACAAAGATAAATATATTTGAGAACATCAGTATTTTATTAGATTATTACTAAATTAAATATTTTTATATAGAAAAAACAATTAGTTTTCTAGGCTTTATACCCTGATGATATTTGTCTTTTATCAACAGTTTATAAAATATTTCATATTTATTTAATTATATATTAAACAAAAAAATATATGGGAGAAGAGACTGAAAAAAAGGAAAAATTTTATTCTGTATTCCGAGAATGTGTAAGAACAGCTAGGAATAATGATACAATATATTATAGTGATATAGCTGATATTGTTGGAACAATTCCTTTGAATACAGGGGTTTGGGCTGAGAAAATATGTAAAAAGATGGATAGAAATGGAGTTCCTATGTTAGGTGCTGTAATAGTCTATAAAAGACCTAATAGTGAAGAGATACCTGGAGACGGATTTTTTAGGGTCGCTTATGAACTAGGAAAACTTAATAAAAAACCTAAAAATATGTCTCTGGATGAAAAAATTAATTTTTGGAATAGTGAATTATCTGAAGTCTATAATTTTTTCAAGGGTGATTCCAAACAGTGATCAGTAGTTTTTTATCTGAATCGTAATTTATTCTTTTTTACAAAGGTTAGCTTATTTTATGGATACTGGTGTAATACTTCTTAATTTTGGTGAACCAGAAAAACCTGATAAACAGGATGTTGTATCTTATCTTAAACGTATATTTGTAGCTAATGCTTCAATAGTAGAGAAAGATGATGATACATCGATAGAGAAAAGAGCCCAGCAGCTAGCTGAAAAAAGAGCTCCTGGACTAATTGAAGAGTATGAAGTAATTGACGGATCTCCACTTAACAAGCATGCTATTAGTCAAGTTGAAGATATTCAAGCGGAGCTCAACAGTAGAGGATATAAAGCATCTATATATAGTGCGATGCAATATACTGAGCCTTTTATTGATGATACCGTAGATGATATAATAGATGATGGTGTAGAAAAGATTGTTGCTCTTCCAGTTTATCCTTTATGTGGACCATCTACTACTGTTGCTTCTTTAAAAGAACTTTCAAATGTTTTAGATAAGAAAAATCAAGATATACGTATTTTTGAAATTACAGGCTGGCATACTTACCCTGTATACAATAGAATTAGATCTGATAATATGGCTTCATTCGCCGAAAAAAACGGAATTAATCTTCAGTCTTCTGATACAGAAGTTATTTTTTCCGCTCATGGAACTCCTCAATACTATTTAGAAGAGGGAAGCAGATATGAAAAATATGTTAAGGAGTATTGTGATACTATTTCTTCTATTCTTGATATAGATTACAGATTAGGATACCAAAATCATGAAAATAGAGATATTCCTTGGACACAGCCAGAGGTTGAAGATGTAATTAATGATGTTGAAGCTGATACTGTAATTGTTGAACCTATTAGTTTTATGCATGAACAGTCTGAAACTTTGTTCGAACTCGATTATGAGTTGAGGGAGGAAGCTGAAAATAACGGCCTAAATTTTTATAGGGTTCCTATACCCTATGGAGATGACCGTTTTCCAAGTATGTTAGTTGATCTTATGGAACCTTTTTTATCTGATTTCTCTCCAAAATATTATAATTTAGAAAAATGTATATGTAGAAAAGATGATTCAGCCTTTTGTTTGAATTCTTAATTTAAAAAAATTTGAATTTAGTTCGGACATATAGTTGTTTTTATTAGCTTTAAATTTTATGTAATTTAGTATCTAATTAATATTTAATTTTTTCTGAATGATATCCAAAAAAATATAGAAATATGAATAAATATACAAAAAATATATTTATAAATTAAAAACAAAAATTTTATATTTTAATAGATTTTTTAGGGAATGTAAATATGGTATATAAAAAAAGAAACTGCGACTGTGGGGGGAAACTACTTCTAATCAAGAAAATAGCTAATATGCAGATATTCTGTTGTGATTCATGTGCTACAAGCTTTTCACACACTGAAATATAAAAAAATACAAAATTAACTTTAAATAATTAAAATATTCAAAACTTTCAAAATATACCTCTCTACATAGTTTACAAACCTAAATATATAGTATTTGTCAAAAAATAGTATTATTTAGCCTATTTTTTATCATATTGAGAGTGATTCTTTGTTTTGTTTTCGTCTTAAATGATTAAGGATTCATACTAACATGATATATAGATGAAATTTAAGCTTAGTTGGTTGATTATTTTTTCTATGGGTAGAAATAGGAGTTATAGACAATACTCATATGTAACCTCTTTTTATTCTCTAACTACTTATTAAAAATTTTCTTAATATTTTGTTTTAACGTTTATAAATAAATACTATAGAATTTAAATTAGTTATCTCATAATTGGACTCTGTCTTTCAAACATATATACTATACTTACAGAATGTAACAAAACTTTTATAAGTATCAAATCTTTTGTAATAAGCGTAATGGAAAGAGAAAGGACAACAAAAAAACAAAAAGAAGTTCAAGAGGAAAAAGAAAAAAGCGATGAGGTTGAGGGGGATATTGTTTGTCCTGAGTGTGGTTCTTCTGATTTGTTGCAAGATAGTGAGAGGGCTGAACTTGTCTGTGATAGTTGTGGACTAGTCGTAGAACAAGAACAGATTGATCCGGGACCTGAATGGAGA
>JAHENH010000097.1 GCA_018609935.1 Halobacteriales archaeon
CTCCAGATCAAAAGAAGATACATCCTGTGTTGCATTTCTTATTACAGTAGGATAACTAGGACCATCTGATTTACCAGGTAATTTTTTAGCTAATAGTGCTATCCCCGTTCCCAAAACTGTTTTATCTATATCTTTTCTTGGAAGCCTCACTATGGAAAATCCCGAAGCTTTATCTCTCATTGAAGATATATCGACAGTAAATCTTATTCCTGTTGTATATAATCTCAATCCTACATCACCGGAATCACCAGCTCCCCATCCTCTGGCAAATGTAAGATCTGAATCATCATCATTGACACTCTGAGCTATCCTTATATCTCCTATCCAATCCACGAAATATGGATCACCGTTATTCTTATAAAAAACTATTCCATATCTATATACCTCACCAAGAGCATGTCCTCTTAAAAGAGCGGATACTTTAGGAGAAGCGAAGCTCTTGAATTCATCTGACATATCATATTCTATAATATCTCCATTACTATCCAGCTCTCTTTTGTTTATAGTTTCTCCATTTCCGAATCTATCTACTACTACACCTCCATTAATATAACCCGAATTTTCATCAGGAATAGATCCGTCTTTATCTCCTTGAAGTTGAAAGTCAGTGAATTCATATTTTACATTAGGACCTTCTCCTCCTATGGTATACCCATCAGCTTGATATTTCATCATATAAAGATCAGCTCCCGGAGCATTATGAGATAACGGATGATTCTCATTATCTATATTAAAAGGGTTCACTGCATCAGCATCTTCAGGGATATTATTCCAGTTCCTTATTTTATTGGATGTATCCAGCCCTGCTTGATTAGTAGGATCATCTCCGTTTATAGTATAAGAAGCAGAATCATCAGTAGGAGGTCCGTCACCGAAATCGAACATATCTGCCCATTTCCATCTAGTGAATCTATAAGCTCGGGCATCAAAACCAGAATCATTATTCTCTACAGAGGTATTAGCTGCGAACAACCTTCTATCTTTTACATCTATGGTCTTAGCCCTGTCAAAGAATCCTGATAATACATTGAACTCATTAAGAGTGAGAGTACTTCCCGATTCATTACCATCATGTACAACAGTTATATTTCCGGAATCGGGTATATTCCTTTCCTCTATTTTTTCTATGGAAGGGGTGTCTTTACTCTTATACAGGATAGAATATACTTCTATAGTATCGAAATCAGTATCTATATTATTTATATCTATCTGTACCCCTCTGTGATCTCCTGTATCTAATTCAGACCCCGACATATCATTAACATCAATAGAATTAGGATCATCTTTTGTAAGTGATAATACTTCACTTGTCGGGGACATTGGGGTTACATCTCCTTGTCCCGATATTAATCTATAAGCATACTGAACACTTGAACCTACAGAGATATTTCCTGATGTTATAGAGTTCACAATAGGCTTAGAAAAATTCACAGTAGAAGATAACTCCAGATCCTTGGGTTTTATCTTATAAGCCTCACTATCGAATATATTTATTGTTCTTATAGGATTTTTATTGTCTGTCCAATATACTCTGGCTACATCTTCATTCTCATATATACTTACTATCTCAAGTCTTTTATTAGGATCGAAATTAAGCTTATTGTTATATATAAGGGTTTTGGATACTGTATCATTGAACTCATCGAATTGTACTCTCCATATCTGTCCCCATCCATTCCCTTTATCTCTGTAACTCTCCACAGTAAATACTATGATGTCCTCCTTTAATTCGGTCATTCCTACAATAGCGGGAAATTCAACATTAGGAGCTCCACTTATCAATCTATCATTGTCTATAGCAAAATCATCTACAGATACTTGATTACCTTTATCATTAGATACGGATCCCGTAGAACCACCATCTTTAGTGATAACCCTTATATTCCTAGCATCCTTGTATTTATTATTAGGAAATTTACTCTTGGAAATATCCTTATCCAGTCCTTTAATATATGTATTTATAGTTCTAGGCATTTCCTATATTACCGTATTGTTGTCCTATATAAGAGTTCTTTGAATATCTTTCTTCGGGCTTTCCTAAGTACTTAAATCCTCCGCTGTGATGATTTATCTTAGGAATGAGCCTTACCATATTATTCTTCCATGATTCCATCTGATCGAGATCGGGTATCTTACCTCTTGCCTCAGCAGCACCCACTGAATGTAAATATTGCTGCTCCACATACTGCATCTTATCAGGTGATATTTTATCCTTCATGTATAATTTCACGGTCACTTTGTGGGCTATATAATCCTTCACAGCCCTAACGAATTTTCTATCATCAGGTATCATGGGAACTCCATTCTGATCCACAGGGAAGGCTATATAAGCTATCTCCACTTTACCGTCTTCAAAAGAGGTGAATATGAAGTTATTATTAACTGAATAGGTAGGTTGAGGATCACAATCGAAGTTAGTGGAACTTATAGAATCTCTTTCCTCATCGAAAGTATTGGAAGATAATCCAGGATAAGTATCAAACTTACCTACTTTACAATCAGGGTCCAGATCACAAATAGGATCACTCCTGTCATTCTCATTCTTATCCGGACATCCGGGAATGAACAAAGAGGAATGAAAAGAATCTGTGGTAGCTCTCATGACGTATTTATTGTCATTCTCTCTGACCTGTATGATCTTCTCAAGGTCACAAGGAAGCTCTCCTCTATGGTCTTTTATATCTACACAATCTATAAGAGTGAAATAAGCCTTAGGAGCTCCTATGAAGTCAAGAGCATCTCCTGCCCATTCAGCAGCATCCTCGAAAGAAAAATCCTCCTCAGAGAATGCATAATCTTTATATACCCTCTCTATTATTTCAGAGAGGCTTGTGTATTTTCCGCTTAAAGCCATATTATCCTACACTTACATAGTCTGAATTGATATATTTTACTATACCGTCCAGATCTTTCTGACCTTCTTCCATTTCTTTTTTATCCAAAGGATTGTCCTTAGAAATAAATTTCTTCTCATCCATTTCTACTTCTCCATCCTCTTTATGATCTGTAGTGGTTATGGACACTATATAACCATTATCGGCTTCTTCTATCCTTAAGGATTTTCTCTTTCCATCTTTCTCAATGGATTTACTATATACTTCTCTATCGTGAGTCATGGTCTTCTATTTTTCATTAAATTTCATAAAAATCTACATTGGGATAATTCTCCTTATCCTTCAATACTTTAGCTAAGAATCTTGTATTCGTTCTCGTAGCTCTGAAGAAATATATGGATTTATTATTATAATTAGCTGTCGTCTTAGTATAGCACCAATAACATCTATATCCGTCAGTGTGCTCATTGAAATTCCTTATTATCTTTCCCCTCTTTTTACTCTCCATCCAATCTATAGGATAATTAGTATATTTCACCTCTCCATTCTCATCCAATTCTATTCTACTTTTTCTCTTTCCTACGAATATAGTTCCTAACTTTGAGGGCATGATAAATTCATAAGCATTGACGACTATCTCTTCAGCTATCTCCTTATTGAAATCACATACTATATCTCTATATTCTTTTCTGGAGACATTATAATCTCTATCCAATCCCTTTAGAGGTCTATTCTTCAGATAATATTTGTACATCTGAGAGCTACCTACATGGGTTCTGAAAGTTTGTTTCTGTTTTCCTTTTGTCTCCTTCATTATTGATTCTGTTTTGCCGGACTGGAACTGTCAGGTGTAGTACTATCATCAGCATCACCTTTATCATCACCCGGTAATTGTACTGTCTGTAATAATTGTTTGAACACCCTCTCTTCTAACTGTGAAATAAGATCATCATTAAGAGGATATTCTTGATCATCATCATAACATTTACCTCCGTCACAATCAGCAAACTCTCCTACAGCTCTAGGATCAGAGAAAACACCTCTTATATTTATCTTCTCTAAGTATTTACCTCTGAAATTCTGAGGACCTATCTTTAAATATATCCTCTCATTGAGATAAAAGGCAAAGATGAAGTTCTTATTGAACTTACCATTACCTGAATATATACTCTGATGATAAGGAACGAAAGAATAAGATCTATCTGTTTTATCTATAGGACCTACTCTCGTGATCAGTAATTTATTCCTTACATTAAGAGGCTTAGGTATCTTCTTCTCTGTTCTTAGAACCTTACAAGGAGCCTCCGTACCATCACAACATTCAGCGGGATCAGCTAATTCCAACTCTACACATCCCAGATCTTGTTGTGTATCTTCCAATACACCTATGGAGTTCTTATGGAGAGATTGCTTTAATAAAGTATTTCTCCAATTATCCACCATGAACTTGATATGTCTGGAATCTATATCATCATCATCCGTGATAAAGGGTCTTATTCTCTCCCATATAGAGTATGATATTTCATTCAAGCTAGCCATTATAAAGGTATATCTTCCACTTTAGGTTTATCATTCTTATTCTCTATTACTAAGAATCCGGGCATAGTTGTCCACCCATTGGATTCAGAGTAGAAATTACCGGTGAATATAGAAGGACAAGTGATAGCTCTATAGCTACAATTATCATTCTCCAAGGTCTTTATAGTGGTTATAGGTTCACTCTTCTTTCTGCTGTGTTCATGTCCCGATAATACCACATTATAATATCCCTGCTTACCGTAATTCCATATTATCTTTTCTATAGGGTCCTTACTCAATCCTAAGTGTCCGTGAGTTATTATATAACAGATATTGTTGAACACCTTAGTTAATACCGTGGATGAGAATGATACATCCACTCCCGATAGTTTCTGTGATAGAAAGTAAGATATTATCTTAGATATATCACCCTCTTCATCTTCTTTATTGGAAGAGGTACTTCTATCATGATTTCCCGATACGATAGATAAAGTATATAAGTTCTCTATTTTACCCAGAAAATTCATTAATATCTCATAAGCTGTTATTAGAACATCACTACCATGCATCTGTATCTGTTTCCATGAATTGATATGATTAAGACCTGTAAAGGATTCTATTATATCACCAAGGAACAGGATATGTACCTTATCATAACTCTTGCTGTTTATCTCTAAGGCTATCGTATCTAGATAATCCACTACCTTATCCACAGAAAAATCAGGGGACATTGCCATTTTCTTAATATAAGCTCCTATATGAAGATCCGCTATTGTCACGACCCCTTCTTGTTCTTTATTACCTCCTTTTACTCTATCAGGTTTTACATAAGGTCTCTTATCTACATGGTCGGCAACCTCATCTCTTATTTCCTTTAATTTATCAGGGTCTATGGTCTTACCCGATGGCTTCTTATAACTTCTCAGCCACTTACCATCAGCACTCTGCCATTTAGCTGATAGTTCCAATCCTTCTTCATTGACCCTTTCTTCTATATTTTCATTTTCATCCTCAGAAGCGGTTATTACCTCTTCTTTTGTCTCTCCTACCAGATTCTGCTTTCTGAACTCTCTTAAAGCTTCTGCACAATCTTGTGAACTGACACTGTATCCTTTCTCCACTAAAATATCTTTTAATTTATCAGAACCCTGTCTTCTATAACCGGGTCTATTCTCTAAAAAAGATAGTATTATGTTAGTTGAATCTTCCATAAATATATTATTGGTTCTTTGCAAATATAAGAAAAATCATCTTAATCACCAAATCCAAGACTGATTTTTTTCTCCAGACTTATATAATGTCTACTATCATTCAATCCGTATCCATACCCTATAGTTATATCAGAAGGCAGATATAAAGTAGCTTTAGGACCTATAATGGTCTTCTCTACAGAAGGGGATAAAAATCCTCCTATAAAGAATTTCATTCTATTCTTATCTATAGTGACCTCTTTATCCACGAAGACACTATCTGTTCGTTTTATATACTTAGGGAATTTAGGGATATAATTAAGATCTGTATTAACAAGGGTCCCGTCTGTTAGGACACGAGAAGTTATATTACCTTCTATAAGGCTGTCCTCATAAGGCGTCATGTATTCCAATTTGTCCGTGGAATCACTTACATATACAGTATCCACTCTTGTGGGTTTAGCTTTCTTTATTGTATGTACTATAGTATCATTGAAGACCTGTGTATCCACAATGGTCTTTATGGTGGTATCTACTTCAACCGATAATGTATCACTCTGTATTTTCTCTTTACCCGATTCATGCGAACAAGTATTAAGATATACTACCATTAGAGCTAATATCGCTATCACTACTGTTTTTAGGTCTATTTTTTTCATCTTTTCTAAGGATTCCTTTTTTATCTTCTGAAGGTCTTGCAGAATCTCCTAATATATAAGAGGTCGTTATAGTGAGTATCCCTCCTATTGCTGTACTGCCTAAAGAAGGCATATCATATAATATCGACATTATTGTACAAGATGCCAGGAAAATATTGGTAATGATCGAGATCTTTAATCTGGTCTTTCTCATACTATTATCTATGTAAAAAACTAACCAGCCATCCTATAGCAGCACCTATAATAGAACCCGCTGTAAGTATCACTGTAGCCAATTTGGTCTGTTTCTCCGACAACTCTTCCTGCTTATTTTCCAATTCTTTTACCCTAGAACCATATCCTTTTATTCCGGCATTTTTATCATCCAATATAGCATTACAGAGCCTGTTTATCTGTTTGGCTTGCTTTTCCTGACCTTTTTCCAATATGTCGAGTCTTCTCTCTAGTTCTTCATCCATCCTATTATAAATTTAATTATTCATTCTATAAAGGATCACCGATCCTGTAGCTAATTCTAATTCTTTTATGTGCATGAACCATCTAGCACCTGCCTTCATAGTTATAGATTGACCCGTTATCTTACCGGTACTACCCTCCATATTAGTGGTTAGGCTGGTAAAAGTAGTATCCTCAACAGCTTCTATCGCTACCACGGAATTTCCAAAATCACTAGTATCTTTAGAACTATCGGTATTATATATGAAATAAGGCTTAGTATTGGTTATACTTATAGCTGTCAGCTTATTTATAGCCGTCACTATCTTATCTATATGATCTTGTGCTGAAAAAGGCATAATATTTCTTAGTTACAACCACAATCCTCATTCATGATCTCTAAAGCATGAGATTGCATGGAGCAAAACTGTGATTCAGTTATACAATTCAATTTATTCAATATATCTGAAGATGTTATGGATTCTTTACTTACTTCCTTACCATCTTCATTTCCACTGGTTATAGTTATACTATCCGAATCTATATTAGTAGCGTCGGCATCTGTACTATATACTATGACACAGTTACCATCTAATATTGTCTTATAGTTCACATTCAAGTTACTTGGACTATTAGAATCTATCTCAGAGACAAAGAAAGAAGCTATATCCTTAGCATCTCCACTATTACTGTATGTAAAAGTATCCACTGTATCAGGACTGGTGGATGTATCCTTTATCTTTATCTCTATAGTTATACTCTCATCATCATCGGGCTTAGTTATACAGAATTTCTTACTGTATAGAACTTCATCCTCGAATGCATTATATTTTTTCATAACTCTTATATAAGAAGATAGTATCCTTATATTAGTTATATCATCTCCCGTTACCTCCCCTATGGTCAATTTATCAGCCATACTCTTCATGTGATCGGAGAAATTACACTGAACATTATTGACATGGTCTTTCTTATTTTGGTCTGTAAATGTTCCCATTATACTTCTATCTCAGTATATAATACAGTTATTTTCACATCGAAATCCCCTGCTGTAGGGTCTCCGGTTTTTACTTTAGCATTTATAGCATTATTATCGGCAGCTATACCTGAATCCACTATAGAAAATATGCTTTTCTCAGCAGCACTAGCTAATAATATCCCTGTATTAAGGGCTTGTTCTGTACCTGCTCCTGAAGAGAAAAGACCGAGATCCGTATTAGTACCGTATGAACTTCCTACAGAAGAAGCAGTTTCAGCTAAAGCTCCTACTACTTGTATAGCTTTACCCGATCCGGGAGCTGCTATAACTTCTATAGGTGTCGTATTCAATGATAGGATCTCTGACGAAGTTATTGTCTTTGTTGCTGATTTTATATTAATATAAGCCATTATGCTTTAGATTTTATTGTTTCAAGAGTAGTAGCATCATCTAATATGTAGAAAAAGGATGATAGATCTATAGCGAATCCTCCCCAATCTTGAGCATCCGTAGTATTAAGAGTAAAAGGGAATTGTTCAGCTCCTTTCTCTTGAGAATTCATAAAATTAGTACCATCGTGAGATGATCTGTAATTGGTCCAATCCAATATATAGTCATTCACATTAGCTACAGTGCAAAGATGTCGCAATGAACTCGTCTGTAATTGAGAACTGGAATCCCCTACAGAAGCCTTCGGAGATTCAAATCCACCTACAGAGGTCAATCTTATTTTACCGTCTGTCATGATCTCGAATTTAGCGGATATAGTATCCAGTGCAATGACCTTACTTGAATTACTTTCTTGTATTCTTCTTCTCATCCCTATAGGACCTACGAACTGTGTATGTGATTCCGGATGAAGATCTGAATCATTGAACAGTGGAGGAGATTCTAATTCCGCCCCTATACCATCATCCATTACTACATTATTACCCGAAGCTGTTGTTTCTGTTGTAGCAGATGTTGTAGTAGGATAATTATCTTGATCGGTAACAATACCCCCATCATCTATAGGTATGACCCATACACCTCTTAGAAATACAGTTCTACCTATTATTCTATATTGAGGCTGTGATTGATTAGTGAGGTCGTAAAGACCGTGTGTTCCTGTAGAATCATAATCAGCTATATTCTTCCATCCACTATCATATTCAGTTAAAAGATCATCAATGAATAACCACCCCTTATTACTACTGTTATTAACTCCATATACCTTGAAATTAGAAGGAGAATTCTCATCACCATCTAACCTGGCTCCATCGGTCCCTTTCTCTAAGGAAGTACCATTGTTCGTATCAGGTTCAAGATCTAACTTTCCCGAATTATCTGTTAATCCGTCTCCCGCTACATTAGATGAGTCTAATTCATTAGATCCTACTGTATTATCTTTTAAATGCCTTTGTTCTATTATATCATTCTGCTCAAAGTCGGGAAAAACTCTGAGTGTCCAAGAAGAACCATCATATCTAGCCTCTATCGTATTTTCTTTATTAAGGAGGTCTTCATCTATGGACGCTCCTAATATAGTTAGTGTGTTTCCATTTAAAGTTATATCAGAAGATATTTTAAATCTGAATACAGTGCCCTCATCTCCGGATCCCGAAGCACTAGATGTTATGGTCAGACTAGAACTAAGGGTAACGGATCCTGAGGTCACTAGCTCATATTCCTCGGGATGTTCCTTATCCAAAGTTATAGTGGATCCTGAATCCCCTGTAATATCATTAGTGAGACTACTAGCTGATACTGTTATAGAAGAATTAGGTTTAAAAGCCATCTTATTTTATATATTTTATCATTTTTATATTCTCTATCTTAGCTGTATTAGATAGTCTGGATTCTCTTATCTTTATGGCAAGATCATTATCAACACTTAGATCTATACTTTTACTCCCTCTATATCTGAAACGACCATTACCATAATAATCATTCCACCACCAAGAGACTATTACATTACTTCCATCTCTCTCCACTCTACTCACTATCTTGAAATTATTATATTCAGAATTACCGGTGATATCTAAAGCATAGGAATTAACAGCTATAGGTCTTACAGCATTATCTTTACCCGCTACTATATTACCTCCTAA
>JAHENH010000098.1 GCA_018609935.1 Halobacteriales archaeon
CACCCAACTTAAAATACTCCACAGGAAAACCCTCACCACCAAAAAAACCCCCAACCCTATCCAACCTATCAGCAACACCACCAAAATCCCTAACCTCATAAGACAAATTTTTGAGCTCTATTTCATGGAATCTATTCATTTTCATTTCTTGAAGAATTTCATCTCTATCCTTCTCTTTTTTATCTGCACATGCACACATTTCATTTTCTGATTTTTCTGAAAGCCATAAACGTAAAATTACTTTTTTTTCAAATAATATATCCGGCAGTTTATATGGTGATTCATGTTTAGCTTCTACACTTAGTTTAAAAGATCTAGGTATCATTCTATTTCTCTCCCAATAAAGCTGAGTTTCAGAATCTATACTCTCCTTTACTTTTTCAACTCCGTTAACCTCGACATTTAAGGGACTTATAACCATTCCTAAATATATTTTTTTCTTTCTAGTCTATGAGGTAGTAATGTATATTCTTTTTTATGAAGATCTAAGCTAGGTTATATATCGTTAAAGTTTTCATGTCTTAAAAATATAAAGATCCTAAGTAATTGAAACTTATATTAATTTAATGTAATTTACTCAAAAAATAGTCTCAAATCTACTATATAAGAGGTATTACTATATCTAATAAATACAAAGTTAGAGAAAAAAAGAAAAAAGAGAGATTAAAATTAGAGGGTATATTATCCCCATTAAATTCTTCTACTATTGGATGGTAATAAGTACCTTTCGTGGACAGGTTGGCCATGCTTTTTATGGTGTCACCATAAGCCATTGCCTGTCGACACCGACCATCCTCCTACATATTAACGAGAAGACTTATCCATTATAAATTTAAGTCAGACAAAGGTCTTATTTGACGTTTTTCCATATAATGAGACATATAAATATTAAATTGAAGAATTTAGAAATACAGTTAGAGGCTTGTATTTTTTTTATTTTGTATTTCTCTCCCACAATCAAAACAAGTTGTTATTTCACTTGTATCTGTGAAATTATTAAATACTGTTTCTACATATATTTGATTGCTTCCACAATAAGGACATTTCATAAACTTATAGTATAAATATAGACATTTATAACCTTGTCAGACATATTATTTATAGGTAAACTTAAAATAGATATTTTATTATCATATTATTTATCAAGTTAAAAGCTATCTTTTCATGTGTACTTTATATGTTTTTTATATATCAAGTGTAATTACTGTCTCTTTTATTATTTTTTTAAGGTTTTTATTATAAAAAATCTAGTAGTAATCTGTTTATTTTTTTTGGTTTATCGAGCATCATCCAATGTCCTGCACCAGTTATTTTTTCGTAATTCCAATCTTCTTTAACTTTTTCTTTTGATCCTTTTAAGTATTCTTCAGTTAAAAAAGGATCTTGATCACTCCATACTCCAAGTACTGGACAAGTTATATCCGGATAATCTGGTTTAGTTTTTTCAGGAGGTTTAGGTTCTACATTCGCTCTATACCAGTTTATAGCAGCTGTTAAAGCTCCGGGTTCAGATAGGTTTTCTATATATTTTTCCGTATCTCCTTGGTTTCTAGTCCATTCTCTGAATAATTTCCAGTCATCATGTTTTAACCATTCTTCTGCTACACCCTCAAACTGGAAGAAATAAAAATACCAAGATTTTTCGAACTGTTCAATTATATATCGTTTGGAATTATTAGGTGCGCCAACAGAAAAAGTAACAAATTTTTCTACTATTTCCGGGTTTAAGGAGGCTAAAAGCCATCCTACTGCAGAACCCCAATCGTGTGCAATCAATTTTGTTTCCGTGATATTTAATTTTTTCAATATTTCCTTTATATCTTCAATAGCTTTATATATAACATAATCTTCTACTTTACCAGGTTTCGGGGCATCACCGTATCCTCGCATATCTGGAGCTATAACCCTATATCCTTCCTCAGCTAGGGCAGGTATTTGATATCTCCACAAATGTCGAGAATCAGGAAAACCGTGAAGTAAGACTACCGGCGGCCCTTCACCGTAATCAAGTACTGGAAACGAAAGATCTTCTACATTTACTTGGACAGTATGATCTTCAATATTTATGGTTTTTACTTCTTTGGAATTCTCCATAACTACGTATAATTAAACTCTATAATAAAGTATCTTTGTGTATAAACTAAATTCTAAAAATATTCTGTTAAAATATAAAATTATTCTAATGGTTCGACTAGTTCAATAGTATGACCATCAGGGTCTTTTATAAATGCTGTTCTTGAATTTGCAGCAGGTTGATCTTTAGGTTCCTGTACTACACCATGATTTTCTATTCTCTCAAAAGCTTCATCTACATTTTCTACACTAATGGATAAGTGATCCCAACTATTTCCTTGATTAAATTTGTCTTTCCCCTCAGTATCAGAAAGCTGTAATTCTATTCCATTCTCATCTTTTACATATTTGTTTACAGTCTTACCATCTTCACTTACAAATGACCAAGAATCCTCAAAATTCAATTCATTTTTATACCAGTTTGCCAACTCTTCAGCATCTGATACATTAAGACAAGTATGTATTATAGACATTATAAAGAGTTATTGAATACCATTTCCCTTAAAGTATTCCAATTAAATTATTTATTTATGTTAAATAAAAACTCCAGATTTAAGTATGTAAACTAAAACTGTAAGTGTTATTATCCCTCCAACTGTAGTTATAAATATTATAGAACTCATGTTTTCAGGTGATAAACCATCCTTATTTTTACTATATGATATTATTAAAACAAGTGGCATAATAGCTGTTGGCATAGAACATTCTAATATAAAAACTTTAGCGACTTCAAGATCTTCAAAAACTAATATAAAAGCTAATAACCCTCCAAGTATTGGAGAGATTATAAGTTTCAACATAGTTGGTTTAAATAGATTCCTGAAATGAGAAATCGACATATTAACTTCAACAAGTTGAATTCCAAGAACTGTAAGCATTAGTGGAATAGAAGCATCACCAATAAGATTAATGGTTTCTAATAAAAAATTATCGTCAGGCAGGGAAAAACCAGAAAGTTGTATAAAAAAAGCAGCTATAACCGCGTATATTAGTGGAAGACTAAAAACCTCTTTAAATGAGGTAGTAAATTTATTTCCTTCCCCATATGAAGCTATGTATATTCCTAATGTGTATATAAGTATGCTTTGTACAGCTAGATATAATACCGCTGTAGTTCTGCCTATCGTACCAAAGGCAAATTCTGATAGAGGTACTCCAATAAATCCTGAATTGGGAAATGAACTAGAGAGAATAACTACACTAAGGGATAAGTCGGATCTATTTGATAATTTAAAAACTATATAGCTAACAACTACCATAAAAATTGTAAAAACCACAACTCCAATTGATAACTTAAAAATTGTGGTAGTATTAAAATCTGTTGTAACAAGGCTATGAAAAACTAACGCCGGAATAAAAAAATAAAGAACAATTATATTTACTGACTCCACATTAATATCTTTTATATATCCGAGAATATATCCAATAAGTGTAATAAAAAGAATCGGACTTATAGTTGTAATAAATATATATAAACCCCATAGTATAGTCCAGTACAAATGAATGAAACTTAATATAATTGATATATTGTCAACAAGTTTATTTTAGCATATTTATCCTTCTGAAAAAAGAGTAAATCCCTATTGTGAGGTTTCAGCTATGCCACTAGTCTACGGTTTCAAGACGCACCTGTCTTCTAACGCTTTGAACTGTTTCCATTCATGATTAGAATGCCTATGTCTCTACCAGCTTATACCCTCTCCATTAAATCATTGTCTTCAGTATTTTACCCTAAAGCTATCTTTTGATGGGGAGTAACATAAAGCTATATTTGAAGTACTATTAACATTGGCTTGACACGTGTATAACTAACAGTCGTAGCTAGTACATAGGAACCTTGTATTTGTATAATCTATCCGATATGTCCGCAAAAACGGCACTATGAGAGTTGCAGACCAGTACGGTACGTATTCGATAGAAATGTCTGATAAGAGTTATCTTCAAAAAGTTGTTGGAGCTAAGGGAAACGACCAAAAATACAACCCTTAGATTTATGTAGTTACCCATGAACACGTTATCGACCATGTATTGTACCGACAAAAGAAACTATCCAAACTTTCACCAATAAGTCCGGCTTCATCAATCTACACCTAGTGCAACATTGACATCACACTAATATACATAATTTTTTATTTCGAAATTGTCAAAGGAAAAACAAGAAACTGTAATTCAAGGAAATCCGTAAGGCTTGAGTTATTTATAGAAATAGATATAAAGTCGTATTATAGCTAAAATATAGATTTAAGTATACAAAACATTCCTTTAATAAAAATACTCTATAAAATAATATGAAACGTAGAAAATTTATATTAAGTATAGCAGGTAGTTTAGCTATCCTACAAGGATGTATTACAGAATCAAATTCTAGAAATAATAAAAATAATACATCTGAAAAAAATAATACAAGTTCTGAAGTATCAGGACATAATCTTGAAATAAAAAGTTTAAATTGTGGTAATGAATTAGATTTTTCACCTAATATAGATTTTAACACTGAAAGTTCTGAAATTATAATAGAAGGAATAGCTAACGGGAAAGATACATGCCAGACAGTAAATATAGATACTCTAAAATATGATTCTACTGAAGACATATTAGAGGTTATTTTAGAAACACAAAAAATAGAAAGATTAGATACATGTGCTGAATGTATAACCGAAATTGGATATGAAGTTATTGTAGATTTTGAAGATACAATACCACAAAATGTACATATAGAATTAAAAGACATTAGAGGAACTAATTCAACTACAGCTTCTTCAAACTGACTTTTCATATAACTGAAGCTAAGATTTTTCATACTGCATATCTGATCCATAGACTCATAGACCCAAACTTAATAATAGGAAGCTTGTTTGTCTGCTTAGGTGTTTAACCTAGCGGTAGGTTGCAGATCAAGATCATCAACTTTAATAAATATCCGTAAACCTAGCTACCATTTTATTACATTTTATAGAAGTATATAATTTAGTAATATAAGAAGTCAATAAATATTCCACATCTGAACCACACATAAAATTTAAAGCTCATGATCTTCTCAATTTACATTGATATATAGATATATTTTCTATATAATTTTCTTTCACCTCTTATCAGAATAATACAGGGTTTATGCCGTTTAAAAAAAATTGTAATGTAGTCTATTTTATATCTACTCTTCCACTTGTAGCACTCATTAGGTTGTCACATATTTTTTCTAAGGAGTTTTCAGGGACTTTAACAGTGAAATTCACTGTTTCTTTATATTCAGCGTTAAATTCTAGATTATTTTTATTTAGCACCTTTTTTATATTACTTATATCATGATATTTAACTTCTATATTAAGTATTTTATGGGGAAGAACCTCTATTTTTTCAGCTTTTTCAATTGCTTTTTTTACTGATTTAGAATATGCTCTAATAAGTCCCCCATAACCAAGCTCTTTCCCTCCATAATAACGAGTGATAACTGAGGTGACATTTTCTAGTTTTTCTTTTTGTAGTATATTTAAAGCAGGTTTTCCAGCAGAACCTGAGGGTTCTCCATCATCATCGTATAACTCTATAATGGGGTTGTTCTTTATTCTATAAGCAACTACATTATGGGTAGCATCATCATGTTCAGATTTTATCTCGGAAATAAAATTTTCTGCTTGTTCTATATTTTCGGTTTGAGATGTATGTCCTATAAACCTTGAACTTTCAATCTTAAACGAAAAATTAGCTCGGTCTGAAACAGTATAATATTTCTCTGCCATCTTATTTTATATTAATACTTATTTTTTAGAAATTTATCTTATTATGATCTCACATATTCATCCAGATACAAGGTAAGAGTTGAATAATAAAAAAGTAGTACACTTTATATATTATATTTAATACATATTTTCTTTTCTTATATATGTGAAACTTTATAAACAAATAATTTAGAATTAGGAGATGAGCAAGGACACTGAAATCCTGTATACATTAACGTGTAGTTGTAACATAAAAAATAGTTTTAATATATTAATTTTCATTTGATATATTCAAAGAATAGTATCGAAATACTTTTAAAATAATAATTTTATATTGTATATATAAAGTTAGAATGGTAAAAGGTACGGTAAAGTTCTTCCACGATAGGAAGGGCTACGGTTTTGTTGAACGAGAAGGTGAGGATGAGGACGAGGATGTTTTTTTCCATATATCTGAGTTATCTTCTGAAACGGATATTGAAGAAGGGA
>JAHENH010000099.1 GCA_018609935.1 Halobacteriales archaeon
AATTGTGTATCAGTGCAACTCCACCTTGTTTAATTTGACTTATTTCACCTGTACTTTCATCTGTTACAAATTTGTTTGTAGTAATTGGATAGAGCATTGCTTCGTATCCAAGGTCTTCAAGTGGAGCGTCAGTATCATCAATACCAAAATCCATAAAATCATCATCGAACCGTAGTGACGTGATGTCTTCTTTTCCAAATCCCCATTGATTTACTAAATGAGGCGATCCCTCTGGTAATTCAATATCCCGAATACCACCATCATCTGGGATTTCTACTTTGCCAATTAGTCTTGGGGTATAAGATGTACCGTCAGCAAGCACATTTATTCCTAACACTCTTGCTATTCGTTCAACATAATACCCAATGTTAGATACTCTTGGTTTAAGTTCACCATCAAGGGTACTTTCGTAAGTTGCATATCTCTGAGCTTCAAGTGCTTGATGGATTTCTTTAATTCGTGGTGAGTCTGCCATACTATCTTTAAGTAATTGTGGTTTTTCGTCTATTATTTTGTATTCCCATATTAAAGTATCAATCTCTTCTTTAGTCGCCTTAACGTATGCACTATCTGAACTAGGTTTTAGTATTAAAAGGAAATACTCATAAAAATCCAAAAGGAATGGTATTAGTTTTGCACCTTCTCTTTCGCTAGTTGCTAGTACACCATTTTTCCAGAAGTTATTATTAGCGTACTCTAATGTCATTGTGTCTTGTTCATCTATTTCTACCTTTTCTACAAGGGTTTCACCACTTGTTCTAGGTTGAAGTACAAAACCAGTATCTAAACTTTCACCTGCTATATTTTTGTATAAAAAAGCGTCAGATAGAGAATTAAATTTGTCTTCTACTGCTGATTTAACTTTGCTGTTGGTACTTGTAACAACAAAGCTAAATATACAAACTGACTCTGCAAAATTAATTGTAATAAATTTACTGCTAAAGAAGCTCTTACTTGTTCTATGTAATACACCTGTTTGAAGCGTTAGCCAAGTTACGGTTGTAGTATGCTCACCTTCTACCTCTACTGTAATACTCTCTTCCTTAATGCCAGTGTCTTCTAAAAACTGTTGAAGTTTACTGTCAAAGGCATTATCTAAAATTTGGTTTACAAGGTCATTTAATTCTTGTTGTGTAAGGTTTGATAATTCCTGTTCTGCTAATTCTTCCGCCTTTTCTTCCGATATTATTCTATCTTCTCTGCCTACGTTAAATGCTTCTATAACTTTCCAAAGTATAAAAGAGTAATCTCGACACCAAGGTAATTCATTTGGAACAAACCTATCAATAATATAAGACTTAAAGTCACCTAATCTTCTACCTCTAGCGTCAATAATATCGTCTCTATTAAAAGGACTCCTTAAGGTTGTTTCTTCTTGTTGTTTAGACTCATAGCCAAAGTTGAAGTCAGTAGTTGAACTCAGTGTCCAAGCCAGTACATCATACGTTTGGTAAGTATCTTCTAGCCTTAAAGCATCTTTGTTTTCAACATTATTATTCTCAGGTAAATAAGGATCGCCGTCTGGTTCATTTTCGCTAAACCAAGGAACATTTTTAGGAGGAGTTGCTATTATTGACATATAGGACTAACGTGAACAAAACAATACTCTTTACTAGGTTTTACACTGTCTCTTTCGTTACGACTAAATATCTGGTCATCCATAGAATCTATACCTATTTCTAATCTTTCTAGTACATTGTAAATAATCATATCCTGACAAGATAATTCCCCTTTTAGCTTATGGTTTTTATAATTCCATTTATTGTCTTGGTATTTACGCTCTAATAATAAGCCTGACGTTACTATTTGTCTAGCTATATTTTTAGGGAAAGCAATACACCCTCCATAGATATGCTCATTGGAAGCATTATAATTACACCCTACTTTATCTTCGGGGATATTATTCAGAGGATAATAAGGAGTTGTATCAGGGTCTATTTTTATAAGGTAGTTATCTTTAGAATTAAGTACAAAGTAATTAAGGTAACAATGAGTAATTAAACCGCCATTATCTTTAGCCTTTAATCTTTGACAATGCGTTACGTTTACACCATTATTTAATAACCATATTGATAGACTGTCGTTATATGTACCATCAAAACGCACCTTGATATTTTTGTACCTGATTGCTTTTAAGCGGGATACTGTATTGATTACTTGCTCTGTACTTTCTTGGTATATGTTTAGGTGGATCATGAGGTTGGATAAACTTGAAAAGATACATCAAGGTCAAAGGTATTTATCAAAAGACAATAAACAGGTTTTCCAGTTTGCCACTCATAAGGGTCGTCTAGTCCATCGTTCCTTACATAAGCAAAAGACTGCATATTAACAGAATTAGCTCCTATATCTATAGGTTGTATCTGTTGAGAATCACCGCTATTTACAGTTAAGTTTTGGAAGCCTATTCCAACATTTGTATTAGGGTTATCTCTAGTTTCACTATACGAGCCTGATACAACATCGACAGGATAAATTATGTAATACCCAATACCATTAGATTCTACAAAATAGGTAAAATCAAAATTTTCATCCTGAATGTTAGAATTAGAAATTTCTACATAATCTATACTAGAATCTTTTTGCCCATTATAGTTCCAGTTAACTCCTAATAAACTTGTGCCGTTGTATATTCTAAAGGGAGCATTCATTGGCAAGAAATGAATCTCAAACTCAAGCGTACCGTTTACTGCCCAATTGTAATTACTTCTATTACCAAAATCTAATATAAAGGATGGAGACACGCCTGATTGTAGATTGGAAATGTCAGTTTCATTTTGACTTATTCTTGTTTCGTGGTCATCAATCGTATTTTGTTGATTAGACTGAACAGACTCTACACTATTAAAGTCTGTTATCAAATTATCTAGGGAAGTATTTACTTTGTCAATTAAGTCAGAAGCGTTACTGCCACTAGAACTTGTCGCTGACTTAGGTTGGTCATTAATGTCAGTAAAAATTGGTGTCTTGTTTTGAGTGTAATCGTAAGCCATTATGTTAATTCCTTAGTTTTGAGTGGTAAGTAGCTAATAGGGTCAAATGAAACTGGTGTATATAACGCTCGTTCGCCATCAGATAAACGAAAGTTAAAGAATTGTTCTAAAGTCCCATTATTAA
>JAHENH010000100.1 GCA_018609935.1 Halobacteriales archaeon
AGAGTGACATTTAATAGCACTACTTAGCTACTTATCCTGAATTCACCGGTTAATATTTTGATTTTTAGAAAAGGTGATAGCCTATAAACTAACTTAAAAATAAAATATAACCAAAACTTTCCCATATAAAATAAAACTACAAAATCTTTAGACCAATAGAAAAACTTATATATTATTTCTATCTGTAAGATTTATATTATTTTTATCTTATTGTTAGTTTGTAAGGGGAAGCAGTAAGACTCTTTTCCTAACCATTTGTTAGGTAGGGGACTGCATGGACTTCTTTACATTTTTAGGTGTTGAATCCCTATATTTTTTGTCCGAAAGAAGCATTGTAGGCTCATCAGACAAAACAACAAGAAACCTATATAGGTACGTCGGGGACAGACGGAAATGTAAGCCCTCGGACACCAAGGCCTCTGGCGGCTCTATACCGCAAAGCTCGGTGGATGGAACAGGGAAGCCACATCCTAAACCAAGTTTAGGTCGTGGTAGTTCACGTGTTAGAGTTCTTGTAGTCATTTATTTTGGACTGTTTTTGTTGGTTCAATATATCTATAGATGTTTCCCAAGATATACGTGTAAAGTCTGGAGCTATACCGGTTTTTTCTATATATTTTTCAAGGAATTTTTTTGTTTTAGAGTCTCCTGGATATCCGCTACCTATGGTTTGTTGTATTTTTTCCTCTATATTTTCTATGTGTTTGTCTCTTTCCACTTTCGCTAATATAGAAGCTGCACTTACTGCTTTATATTTTTTATCTGCTTTATGTTCTGAAGATATTTTTATTCCTAAGTTATTTTCTAGGTTTTTTTCCATTTTTTGTATTGGTCTTATCTTAGAAAGTGGTTTTTGGCTTTTTCTGTCCAGTTTATTAGATACATATCTTGTAAATTTCTTGGGAGAGGGCCCAGCTGCATCAAGCATTACTTTCTGTGTAGATGAAATATTGTAGTTTTGACTGAACTTCTTGATTGCTTTTGAGTGTGTATATATAACTATTTCATCCATAGTCTTTTTTTTAAGTAGTTTATCTATTTTTTCAGCAGTTATTTCAATTATACAGAACTTTGTTTGGTTTTTTATTTTTTTAGCTAATTTTTCACGTCTTTTTGCTGATAATTCCTTTGAATCTTTTAATTCATAGTCTATTGGAGTGTCGTCTACTGCAGCTGTAAACATACTACCTAATACGGCTCCTTTTCCTGCTTCATCTACACCTATCATTATTTGTTGCTTAGAAAATTAAATTATATAGGAGTATATTAATTTATTTGTTATAGCGACCTAAGCCTCTGAATTCTTTTTTCTGTAGGGGGGTGACTAGAGAACAGTCTAGCTATAGAAGAGGACCCTCCAAATATGCATAGAGCACTAATTGAGCTATCAAGCTTGTTTTGTCTATTTCTACGGTTCCCTCTATGTCTGCGGCTTCTCCTACCTATTGCATTTTTAGTTGCATTTTTATTAGTTGTTTTATTTGCCCCGGATATTTTTTCTAAAGCTCTGGCTAAAGGTTCTCCTGAACCTATATATGTTGCTGCATCTCTATCTGCTATATATTCTCTATAACGAGAAATTGCAAGAACGAATATCATAGTTATTGCTTGAGCTATGGTTCCTGCTATCCAACCCATAAATATTGATGCTATACTATCTTCTGAAAGCATTACCCCCCATTGTACAGCAATACCTATCATTGTAGCTATACTTTGTCCTATAACCATTATAACTACATCTCTATTGTTAATATGGGATAGTTCATGTGCAAGGACTCCCTCAAGTTCGTCAAAGTTAAGAAGTTGTATTAGTTCTTTGGATACAACAACTATTCCTGCACCTTTTCTTCCGACAGCAAAAGCGTTTGGAACACCCATTTCTGCAACCATCAATCTTGGTTTTTTAATACCCATGTCTCTGCTTAAATTTTCAACAGAGCTATGTATCTGGTTATATTCACCCTGTTCAGGCATATCCTCAGCCCCTACACTCCAGAGAGCTAGCTTTTTACCTAATATATATTGAAAACCAATAAACCCTACAGTAAGGATTGCTACCAGTACTATAGAGTTAAAAGTAAACCATAAAACAGCTGCTATAGCGGAATAAAACATGAAGAGTATTGTTCCCGCTATAGCCATCCTAAACTTTAGGCCTAAGTTCCTCATAGATAGATATGGGTATTCAAAAGAGTTAAGCTTTTTTTGTGCTATGTTAACATAAGAAAAAGTTCTTATGAACCGTAGAAAATTTTTAGTATCGCTTGCTGCAGCAGGAATAACAGGATGCCTTCAAGGCCAAAATGGAGGAGAGTCCCAGGATGGAAAAAGGGATAATGGAGGTGGTCGAACAATAAGGATAGGTGTATTACAGCCATTAAGTGGTGATCTGAGTTCTCTTGGAGTCCCTATCAAAGATGGTGCTATTTTACCAAGAGAACAAATAAACAAACAGGGCACTAGGTTTGAAATAGACATCCAAGTAGAGGATACTGAGACAAGTCCTCAAAAAGCTATAGAGGGGGGGAAGGCATTAGTTAATGCTGGTTATCCCGCTATAACAGGTGCTGCATCTTCGGAATCCACTATACAAGTAGCGAATAATGTCCTAATCCCTAATGGAATTGTAGGTTGTTCTCCAGCAAGTACTTCTCCCAGAATAACCGATCTTGAAGATAACGGATATATATTTAGGACAGCACCAAGTGATATCTTACAGAGAGAAGTAATTGCAGATGTGGCAAGAAACAGAAAGGAAGCTGAAACTTCCTCTGTTGTATATGTAAATAATTCTTATGGCCAATCATTTTCTTCAAGTTTTACTGAGTTCTTTGAACAAAGGGGTGGAAACGTGTTAAAACAAGTTGCGATAGAGAAAGCACAGCCATCATATACTGCAAAATTACAAAATGCACTAGCAGATAATCCAGATATCTTAATTATAGTTGCATATCCACAAAGTGGAATACAGCTTTTGAGGGACTTTTATCAAAACTTTGGCGGAACACCTATCTTAGTAACAGATGGTCTAAGGGATCCTACTCTTCCACAAGAGGTGGGAAGAAATCTGGACAACATAGAAGGTACCGCTCCATATGGAGATGGTCCTGCAAAGAAGTTCTTCAACAATCTATACCAAGAAACCTATGGGAGGGAACCTAGTGTTTATACTTGGCATAGCTATGATTGTACAGCTGTGTTAGCTCTTGCAAATGCTGCAGCTGGTGAAAACACAGGAGAAGAAATAAGAAACAATATAATTAATATTGCAAATCCAGAAGGTGAAACGGTAACAGCAGAAAACTTAGCAGAGGGATTAGAGATGGCTTCACAAGGAGAGGAAATACAATATCAAGGGGTTTCAAGTTCCGTTGACTTCGATGAAAATGGAGATATAAGACAAGGATCTTATGAAATATTTGGGTTTGAAGACAACAATATAAGACATATTGATACAGTTGAGATAGATTAATATCCAAGAAATTCCTGTCTCACTTTTTCATCTTCTAATAGTTCCTTACCTGTTCCTTTACGCTTATTTTTACCTTGGACTAATATATATCCTCTATCACATCTCTTAAGTACCTGTTCTGCGTTTTGTTCTACTACTAAGACTGCTGTCCCTTGTTTGTTTATTTTATCTATTTTATCTAATGTTTGTTGTACTAGCTTAGGCGCTAGACCAGCACTTGGTTCGTCTAATAAGAGAAGATCAGGGTCTAGCATTAATGCTCTACCCATTGCTAGCATCTGTTGTTGCCCTCCTGAAAGTTCACTAGCAGTATCCTTTTGTCTTTTTTCTAAGCTAGGAAAAAATCTATAGATATATTCATAACGTTCCTGTGGTATGTCTTCTAAAATGTAACCCCCCATTTCGAGGTTTTCTTTTACTGTTAGTTTAGGGAATATATTTTCAGTCTGGGGAACATAGCTTAAACCTTTTTTTATGATTTCATTTGTATTTATGTCTTCTATACTTTCATTTTTAAACTCTATTTTCCCATCCATATAGTCTGCGATCCCAGATACGACCTTCATAACTGTTGACTTCCCAGCACCATTTGGTCCTACAATTGCTACGTATTCTCGGTTTTTAACATCTAAATCTATATTTTCTAATACCTGTACTCCATCATATCCAGCGTCAAGGTTTTTTATAGAAAGAAGAGGCATCTAAATTGAACTAAAATATGCGTCTATAACTCTTTGGTTTTGTTTAATTTCTTCAGGTGGTCCCTCAGCTATAATTTTGCCTTTATCCATAACTATTATATCTTCACAATATTCCATAACCACCTCCATATCATGCTCTATTAATAAAAAGGTATATTCTTGGTTTTTGAGTTGTTTGATTTTGTTAAGTAATTTATTCTGTAGAGTAGGATTAACTCCAGCAAAAGGTTCATCCAATAAAACTATGTCAGGATCCATCATTAAAGCTCTAGCCAGTTCTAAAAGCTTTCTCTGCCCTCCTGATATATCTTTAGCGTAATTATTTTTTATACTTTCAAGTTCGAAGAACTCTAATAATTCGATAGCCTTTTTGTATATTTCTTTTTCCTGTTTCTTTACTTTTTTTCTATCAAATATACCCCTCCAAACTGACTCACCTATCTGGTCTTTATATCCAACCATGAGATTTTCTAGGATTGTCATATTATCTAATTCTCTAGTTAACTGGAAGGTTCTAGCTATACCTTTTTTTATTATATTGTGGGTGTTTAGTCCAGTTGTTTCATTTTCACCTATAAATATAGATCCATGATCAGGTTTTTCTATCCCTATTATACAGTCAAAGGTAGTGGTTTTTCCTGCCCCATTAGGACCTATAAGTCCAGTTAGAGACTGTCTTTCTACAGTAAAACTTACGCTATCTAGAGCTTTTGTACCTCCGAAACTCTTCTTTAATCCTTCCACCTTTAAAGCATACATAGAGTTTAGTGTTTTTTGTTTGATTTTTCTGAAGATGTTTCCTTAGTTATGTCTTTTAGATCAGTTATTGATGTTTCTTTTCTATCTCCTAGGAATCCATTTGGTTTTTTTCTAAGGAAATAAATAAGTATAACTCCCAATATAACAAATCTGAGATCAGATATATTATCTAGACAGTAAAAAAAGAAGGGTAGAAAATCAAATGATAACAAGGGAGTTATAGCTTCTATAAAAGTATTAGGCGGGTCAATCTGTATAGTGTTGAGTACACGACCTATAAAGCGCGGACCCATATATAGAAATCCAGTGAAAAATATTCCACCTAGAATACTTCCCGTATTAGAACCTGCACCACCCAGAATGAGTGCAACAAATACAAAAAATGTTAATACTGGTCTATAGTTTCCAGGCGATGTATATCCTTGGCTTCCTTGCCATAGAATTCCTGCTAGACCCATTAGACCACATCCTACAGCGAATGCTTTTAGTTTAAAAATTCTAGTATCTTTTCCCAGGGACTTTGCAACAAGTTCATCATCACGTATGGTTTTAAGAACTCTTCCAAATGGAGAATGTATCAACCTGTGAATACATATATAACAGATAAATAGAATAAATATAAAAAATATAGTATATGTCCAATCTACAATTATAGTTTCACGTATACCTTTATTGAAAACTATTGATCCAAAAAAAGTATATGGAGAAGAAGGATCTCCTGGATATATATAAAAAATTCTTTCTATAGGTAACGTAGGAAGGCTTATACCGCTTGCACCACCTGTACCAAGTTTCACTCCAGCTATCTGGAATGACTCCAATAGTTGAGAATTATACAGAAGCCGTATTATTTCGGATATTCCTAGAGTAACTATAGCTAGATAGTCAGATTTCAAACGAAGTGCAGGTATAGCTGAAACTACTCCAACTAAAGCTGCAGCTAATATACCAGCTATTATTCCGATATATATTGGTAAACCAAGACCTGGAACACCTGTAGGACCTGGGTTAGGAGGGGCAGTTACTATAGCCATTGTATATACAGCAACAGCCATAAATCCAGCTACACCCAAATTAAAAAGTCCAGTATACCCCCAATGTAGGTTTAATCCTATACATAAAAGGGCGAAGGCAGCTGAATAAAAAGTGAGAGTTTGTAGAGTACTCAAAATACCTTCTATATCTAAACCTAAAACTAGACCAAATACTATATATAATAAATAAAAAGAAAATAGGACTTTAGCTATTAATTTAATGTCAGAAAATAAAGTATATTTCTCTTGTTTCAAGCTGTACTCACCCCTCTAAATATCCCTTCCGGTTTTATCAATAATATAACTATCATAACTCCGAAAGCCACTATAGAAGAAAACTCACTAGGAAGCCATACAAACGAAAGCCTGCTTGCAATACTTATAGTGAATCCTCCAAGTATAGCTCCATATATTGAACCTATCCCTCCAAGAATAACTGCAGCAAATATAAGAAGAAGATTTGTCCATCCAAAATCAAAATAAATAGTACCTTGTTCTAAAACCATTAGATATCCTGCTGCCCCAGTTAGACCTCCTCCAATAATCCATGTAGCCTTAACTATATTTTCAACAGAGATACCTGTAATTTTAGCAAGATCAGAGTTATCGGATGTAGCCCTCATAGCCTTACCAAGCTTTGTATATTGGATCAATATATGGGTAAAAAACATCAACAATAAAGATAATAATACTACAGATATCTCAGATATACTTAAAACTATTTGAAATATATTATATGTTTGTTCTGATGTTGTTATTCCAGTTGTTCCAGTACCAAAGATGAATGCGATAATATACCTTAACGCTAGTGCTACCCCTATACTTGCTATCAATAAAACTACTGATCCTCTATTCCTCAATGGTTTATATACTATTGAATCTATCAAAACTGCTATTAATACTGTAGCTATACCCGCAAAAATCAAACCTAAAAATATAGCTAGAGGTGTTCTAAAAATACTTATTCCAAGCTTCTCTACATCTAATTCAGTCGACAACCCTAAAAGAAATAAAGATGAAACTTCAAATCTACCTATCCCTGCAACCAAATAGGTAACAATCCATCCTCCAAAAGCTCCAGAAGAAAGATAATCACCATGAGCGAAATTAGCGAAATTAAGTATAGAATAAACCATAGATAAACCTATACCAGCCAAACCAATCATAGCACCTAAAACAATCCCATCCCAGAGATATATAGCTATAGTAGACAACGATATTAAATTAAAATATATCCTCCTTAAAATATCGATAAACAATATAAGTATAATAAATATAAATAATAACTTCAACAATCTTTGAGTATTCTTAGCCATTTTCCAAACTATACTAATATAAATATAAATACATCTCAAATAAAAAATAAATTTCTCTCTTTAGGTAATACCCATATTTTATTTTAATATATTGGAAAAACTAAGCTAGAAGCTTTAGTCTTTATAGCTAACTATTCTTCCAAAAGTAGACATTTTACCCCATATACCTCTACGCATGGCTTCCAATTCTACTATCTGTGAATGATCTACAAAGACGTTTATTTCTGGACCAAAGTTTTTTATATACCATTCGAAGACTTCCGGGTCTGCGGCCTCAAATACACAGTTTTCTATACCTAGTCCATCAGCTATTTCAAATGCTACATCTGTTCTCCATTCTTTTACTTGTTCAGTTATCCCTTCACTTTCTACCATTATTTTATATGCACCTGCATCAAGATGTCTTTTAGCTTCTTGTATAGCCTGGGAAGGATCCACACTTCCCTCAGCTTCTAATTCTTCTACTGTACTTGTCCCACCTGCACCAAACTGTACATTTATTTCCGGTTTAGCTTTTAAACCATACTCCTGTACTAGTTCTGTAAGCCGCACCAGATCATCTATATCTATAGCAAGAAATCCACTAGAAATTTCAACTATATCAAAACCAAGATCATCAGCCTCCTCTAGATAATCCTCTACATGGTCATGGTTTCTCACCAATATATTTTCTATAAATCCCCCAGTAGAAACCTCTACATCATATTCATGACATATATCGGTTAATTGGTTTACTATGTCTTTAGACATCAAAGAAAACGAACCACCTGAAAATTTGTATATATCTATATATCTCCCCATAGTTTCAAGTATATCTCTAAGTTCTCTAGGACCCATAGGGTCATAGTAAGGCCCCCGAATCTCGGTTATTCCCTTATCTCTTGGTTTTTCTTCTCTTTCGTTTATATCAAGAAAACTAAAAGCTCTTTCATCCATAAAAGAATTAAGAACTGGATATTTTTAATATATTTGACTATTATACAGCTTTAAACAAAAACATCTAATATATAATATATAATGTATCTTATTGTCTAAAAACAGACCTATAAAACAATATATTATAATTATACAAATAGAAACCTGTTTAGTCTAGTTTAGATGTAAGGTCGTTTACAGTATAATTTTCCATATTTTTTATAGTGTCAAGTATTTTTTCTTGTTTATTTTTATTGTATCTCTGTTTCGCCATATCTTTGAATTTTTTTTCTATGGCATCCCAAGTCATCGGGGTTCTTGGATGGCCTTCAAAGTCATCTTTTTCTATTGTATAGGTTTCTTGTTCTGTTTTTATATCTATTATTGCAGGCATTTCACCGTTTTCAAACCGTTTAGTTAGTTTCTCGTCTTCTTCTACTTCTACTTTTCTTAGAAGTTCTTGTACATCGTTTTTCTGTATTCTTTTCTTTTCATATTGGTGTTCCAATACTTCTTTATCTATTGCAGCAACAGCCAACATATAAGGTAAAGAATGGTCAGCTTGTGCACGTGTTTTAACTTCATATCGAGATCCTTCTCCACCACCTATTATTAGTTTTGCCCCATGAAAAGTATCAAGGTGTATATTTTCTATGTTTCTATATTCTATGTTTTCTTTTTCAACTAGTTCTATTACTCCTTCTACTGCAGATTGGGCATATGTTTCTGCTACATATTTTTTAGTCATTGTGTCAAAGACATGTTCACAGTTTTCAGAATAATTAACTTCAAAGTCATCTGATATTATTTGTTTCCATCCTTTTTGGCCTTCAAAAAGATTTTTAGGTCCTTCCATTCCATTTTTTGCTAACATACATGAATAAACTGCATTTCTAGCTGCATTTGCACTAGCTATGCCTTTCCACTCATTTATCCCTCCAGTACGGGTAACTCTTAACGCATTATGTGCTGTTCCAGCTATACCTATAGAATTTCTGAGTTCATTTCTATCCAGATTTAGTATTTTACCCGCTCCAGCCGCTGCAGATATTACCGTATGTGTTACATGATCCCACCCTCTATCACGTACTGGAGCATTCCAAGCAAGCTCGCCCTGTATTTCATATGCAACACCTATTGCCTCTATAAGTTCTTTACCTGTAGCTTCAGTATATTCTCCGCATGCAATTATAGACCCAATATTATCACTTGGATGAGGGGTTTCGCCCGGAGCTAAAAATGAATCCATAAAATCAAGATATCTAGTCAGGGTTGTATTAGCCATAGCCGCTTGAGGTGGAGAAGTATTTTTTTCAGAACACCAAATAGTACAATCTCCACTATTACTTATATCAGATACAGTTTGGTGTACAACCTGTACTGCATCTTTCTCTATTGCACCTATACCAATACCTATTGAGTCCGCAAGACGTTTTTTTAGTTCATCTATTACATCATCGGAAAGTCCATCATATTCAACATCTAGTACAAAATCAGCAATCTCTCCAGTTTCAGTCATATTCCATAAATATATATGTATTAAAACTTTATTGAGTTTTTTACCTCATAGAATAGCCCTAATTTCTTCAGATTAAAAATAGAATAAGGAGATAGAAGACAACGGTTTAGAATATATTAGTTTCAGCTATATAAAATACTATAATTAACGCTGAAAGTCTGAAATCCTAAATAAGACCTAGGTGAAACTCAAATGGAGAAAAATAAACCAAAAAAGCGAAATATAATCCGAACAAAATAAATAGTAAGATAGTTACACAAGTGAAATATTATATAACGTGTTTTAGATCACTTATTTCTGCATTTGTCTTAAATGATGTCCCAGAATAGTGCGTTTTAGTTGCCTTGAAACCATTATCACGTATATTTTCTATTAAATCTTCAAGTTTAGATGGTTTTTTATCCCAGTTTTTACATAACACATGGTGGTCATAGTGTGTAGGAATATCGAGTTCTTTTCCTAGATTTGATAATATTTTTTTTGCTTTATTGTAATTATCCATATATTTTTTTAGATTATTTTCTGTTTTTTGTATAAAATCTTCCTTATATATAGAATCTATCCATAGAGGCCCAGCTATATCTAGTTTTTCACCACAGTTTGGACAGTCCCTTTCACCATCAAATATAACACCGTACGAATAAGTTCTATATAGACAGTTGAAACAATGTGATATATGTCCTATACTGTTTAGAGTTTTATTTGATTTTTTAGCGCCTTTATCTATAGCTAGAAGTGTTCTAGCATAATGTCTTAGTGAATAAGACAAAATTGGTGTTACTGATATGTCGTATCTTACAGCTGTTCTAGCTAGGGCTCCTATAAGTACTCTAACCCCCATTTCCGAATGGTATTCAGTGTTTAGTGGTATACAGGAATATCTCCGTTTTCCACTTGAATGAGCTCCACATAATGGTGCAAGGTCTGTGGCAGTAAAACAAGCTAGTGATAGTGTAGAATTAAACGCAGAGTCAGCAAAAGGTATAGGGCTTCCAAATGGATCAACATCTACGACTTCATAGTTGTTATTTCTTAGAAATATATTAGCATCTTTATTTGAATATTGTATTTTTTTCTGTATGTTATTTTTACGGATATTTTTAGTTGCTATATCTATAGCTTCTTTACTTCTGTCATTTACTATTACATCATAGTTAGCTTCTAAGCTGGCTCTAATACCCCTAATTCCAGTTGCACATGTTACATCAGCATATATATTTTCATTTTTTTTATGTGTATTTTTCCAAGTATTTAACGCAGCTACTGTGATATCTCTATCAGTCCCCATTTCAGGATTATAAAATACATCATCTGTTCGTATCTTAGCTTTTCCTTCCAGTACCATTAAATTCTTAGATTATAATTAGGCTCTTTCTTATTTCTTATTTTAAGTTTGAGATTTGTATAATCTAGACCTAAATTAATTGTATAATCTAGACCTAAATTAATTATTGTTTAGTTATATCTTAATTCTATGTCTGAACAGAGATAACAATATATCAAAGTCCTGGAGAGATCTGAACCCTATATTCCTAGAACCAAACCAATAACTTAATAAGTAAAACAAAGACTACCACAGTTTGTCAGGTAGGGATCCACATCTATTGGTTGAAGTACATTCAACTATATAGTGATTTATAATTTATCTGACCTTTATAAGAAGAATGTATTTTGCTGGTTGTAAACTGATTTACTCTTCTGCTTTCATTTCTGCTACATCTGCATCTGTTATTATACCTTTTACTTTTCCTTCTTTTACTACTATTACTGCATCATTATTTTCTAATAGTGCTATTACTGTCGAGATATCTGATTCCGGAGAAACGGATGGAAAAGATTCCCCCATTACTTTGTCTATTTTTGATTGTCCATCTACTTGACCTCTTGCTATAAGAGAATCACTTACGGATCCTACAGGAATATTAGAGTCTAATACAGGAAGTTGCGATATCCCAGATTCCCGCATTTTTTGTACTGCTTTTTCTATTTTTGTGTTGGGGGAGACCGATACTATTTCTTTAGTCATTAATTCTTTAGCTTGTATTTTTTTTCCTTCTACTTGATCAAATACTTCTACTAGTTTTCTTACTGTAGAAAGACGTGGATCCACATCATTTGCTTCTATTCTTGCTATCAATGGTTGTGATAGGCCTGCCTTTTTTGCTAGTTCGCTTTGTGTCAGACCAAGTTCTTTTCTTTTCTTTTTTATTTCTTTAGGGGTAGGTAGCTTCATATAACTAGTAGTAATCAAACTGCTTAAACTCTTAGGAGGTGAAAACAAGTTATATGCTTGGAGGAAATCCTGGAAATCTAATGAATGCTATGAAACAAATGGGTATAGATGTAGATGAAATTGATGCGGAAGAAGTAATAATAAAAACATCTGAAAAAGATCTTATCTTTGAAGATGCTGAAGTAGTTGCTATGGAGGCTCAAGGAGAGAGAGTATTTCAAGTTATTGGAGAGCCAAAAGAACAAGGCAAATCAGACAAAAAAGAACAAGTTAAACTAGACAAAGGAGATATAGAGTTGGTAGCAGAAAAAGGTGGAGTAGATGAAGATGAAGCAAAAAGAGCATTAGAACAGAATAATGGAGATCTAGCAGAAGCAATAGATTCACTAAGCTAAAGTAAAAAACTAAACTATCTGTAAACGGCGAGAGAATTCCGTCCTTTAGGGCGGGCGTGAATTGTGTAAGCTCCGTGCCACAACCGCCGTCAATTTATTGTGGTTGTATTTAAATACTTTTGTTTTGATGTGTTTGTGTGTATTAACAGTTTGGACTCAGGGCTTACCCCACACCAAAAAAACCAGGCTCCACCACCTAAAATATACGGGCACCAATATACATGGACCACGTGTTGAAAGACCCAAAGGTAAACCCTGAAACCACAGAGAGAGTAAGGTCTAGAGCACGTTGTAGTTACGCCACAAAGAATAAGTCCCCACCCAAATAGGGTGCATTAAGGAAAACATCTCCAGAAACCCCGTCACCTTACAGCAGTGAAAAGTCACAGTTTTACTGATAGTTTATTTATTTTTCTTTTACTTTTTTTTCTCCATTTTTAGAGGGGATAATATCCATATTACCTCCTTCAAATGTCTTTTCCAGTTCTTTTCCTTTATGAAACTCATGTAGAAAAACTGCTAAAGCAGCAACTTCAGAATGAGGTTGGTTAGTTACAGAAATATTAAAATTAACTTTATCATATATCCATCTTGGTACTTTTTGAGATCCTACAATGACTAGGGTATTATTTTTCCTAATTTCATCTATTGAATCCTGTATATTTCCCCCATACATAGTTAAATTTACAGTTTTACCTTCCCATCTGTCCAATAGTTTTCTAGGTGAGTTTATTAGTACAGCTTCGAAGTCACCCCCAAATTGTCTATTAACAGATTCTACAGTTTCCACTGGTTTTTTATCAGATGTAGCTATATTTATTTTGTCTGCTCCTAAAGCTCTTGCAGTAAGACATACATGTGTAGTAAGGCGTTCATCCCTTTTAGGCCTATGACCAATTCTTAAAACTTCAACTGACATTCTATATTGCTTTTTTAATTTAATAAATTATATAGATTAAACTTAACGAAAGGAAGATTTTATAAGGATTTTAAATTATTTAAGGAGATAGGTGCAAGACCCCGTTCTTACCGTAAACACAGCCTACTTTAGCTGGCGAGTAACACAAGAGAGCAGGTATACACGCTGTCACTTGATTAATTCAGCAATTAAGTGGTTGGATGCCTATATAGTAAATAGTCAGGTATAGAAAATGAGGTATGATATTCAGCTAGGTAGTTACAGCGTCTATTCACTACAATCTGGTTTTCTGTACGAAATACAGGAGACCATTACTCACTCCTGAAATCACATAAGAACCCAAAAAAACAAATTGATAGAATAGCCGAAAACAAAGATATAGAAATCCTAAACAAAGAAACCGATAGAGACCATGTACACATCCATTTTTCGCCCAACGCCTACTACTAACCTCTCCCAAATCATAAACAGAATCAAAGGGACTACCAGTAACAAACTCTGTAATCAGTTTCCCGAACTCCAATACCCTGAAAGTCTTTGGAGTTCCTCATATTTCATAGCAAGCACTGAGGAAGTAACTCTTGACCAGCTTAAAGAATATGTAGAGGAGCAAACTAATGAAGCTCAGTAGAACAGGAGTTCACTATCAAACTCCATCCTTTCAAGGCGGAGAAGGTGACTGAGTTTATCTTTTGGAGGATATCTCCAACAACATAGACTTCAAATTAGAATTTCTAAATAAATATAAAAATAGATTTCTTTTCTTAAAGGAGAGTAAATCTTAATGTCTCCAAATCAGTATTTAAATAAAGAATGGAGAATAATATAGACTATTAGATATATTTTAAAGTATGTTAAGGAAATTTTAGAGGTGGTTTGCTGATGGGATATTTTAAGGATCTTGACTATGAGTTAGAAAATGCTACTAATATAGCTGAACAGGTGAAAACTAGTAAGGGGGATCCTATTGAAGAAGTTGAAATTTCAGCCGCTGAAGATGTGGCAGAACGCGTTGAGGGGCTTGTTGGTGTAGATGGAGTTGCGGAAAGGATTAGAGATCTAAGTGAAAAAGATGGTAAAGACAGGGAAGAAATAGCGTTAGATCTTGCGGTAGAGTTCGCTTCAGGTAGATTTGAGGAAGGTAGTAAAAAAGAAAGAATTGATGGTGCTTTGAGGAGTGTTGTATCGCTTCTTACTGAAGGAGTTGTTGCAGCTCCAATTGAGGGAATTGATAAAGTTGAGGTTATAGAACACGGTGGTGGGGATTACTTGAAGGTTGAATATGCTGGACCTATAAGAAGTGCTGGGGGTACTGCACAGGCAATAAGTGTTTTAGTAGCGGATTATGTACGTAGACAGGTTGGAGTTGGTAGTTATCAGCCCACTGAAGAAGAGATAGAAAGATCTATAGAGGAAGTGAAACTCTATGAGGGGGAGAAAGGTCTTCAGTATAAACCTTCAGATGAAGAGATAAGGAAGATTGTTGAAAACTGTCCCATTAAGCTGGATGGTGAGCCTACTACAGAGGGAGAAGTATCTGTATATAGAGACTTGGATGGTATTAATACTAATAGAGGTAGAGGTGGTATGTGTTTGGTGTTGGCAGAAGGTATTGCTCAGAAATCGTCTAAACTAGAAAAACAGGTTGATAGTCTTGGAATAGATGGTTGGGGATGGATTAAGTCTCTTGGTAAGTCAAAGAAAGAAGACGAAGATTCAGCTAACTATCTTGGTGATATAACTGCTGGGCGTCCTGTTGTTTCTCAAGACAGGATAGGTGGTTTTAGACTTAGATATGGTAGGTCCAGAAATACTGGACTTGCATCTGTTGGCCTTAATCCTGCAACAATGGTTGTTTTAGGTGGTTTTTTAGCTACAGGTACACAGATTAAAGTTGCTGATCCGGGTAAAGCAGCAGGTATATCTCCTGTTGATTCTCTTGAGGGGCCTACTGTTAGGTTAAAAAATGGTGAAGTGAAAAGAATAGATGATGAAAGTGAAGCAGATAGAGTTAAAGATGGTATAGATGAAATAATAGATGCTGGTGAGATAGGTATTGGGTTTGGTGAATTTTTAGAAAATAATAGAAATCTTTTATCCCCCTGTTTTAGTTATGATTGGTGGATTCAAGAACTTAAAGAAAATATAGGTCGTCGAAAGGGAACAGAAAAAATAGAGGAGTTAAAAGAAGCGTTTGACCTAGAAGACCTGGGTTCTAAACAAGCATTTAGGTTAAGTAAAAAATATGATATTCCTCTTCATCCAAACTATTCGTATCTATGGAGTGAGATTAACGGAGAGGAATATAAAAAGCTGGCAGAAATAATTGATAAAAGAGAAGCTAAGAGAGGGGAAAATGTTGTATTGGAAGAAGGTATATCAGATATACTAGAAAAACTCCTTGTACCTCATATACAAAATAACAATGAAAATATTGAGGTTTCGCCTGACTATTTTTTTGTTTTAAAGAAATGCTTAGATAGTAAAGTTGTAGAGATAGAAGATACATTGAAAGTTGTATCTGAAGTTTCTGGTGTTAAAATATATGATAGGGCTTCTACAAGGGTTGGGGCTAGAATGGGTAGGCCTGAAAAATCTAAACCACGTGAACTAAGCCCTCCAGTACATTCTCTTTTCCCTATCGGGGAGGCTGGTGGTTCTCAAAGAGATATTGAAAAGGCTGCAGAAAAAAGAAGTATAGAAGTTGAGGTGGGAGTTCAAAGATGTAATGAATGTGGTAGAGAAGAATATAAGTCGGTTTGTCCATGTGGAGGTAGACGATATCCAATAAAAAAATGTCCTGAATGTGAAAAAGAAATAGAAGATGATAAATGTCCTAGATGTGATAAATCCCCGACATCTATTGAAGAAGTTGATCTAAATATTAGTGGGGAGTTAAGAGATTCCCTAAAAAATGTACAGGAAAGAAAGACTAGTTTTGATACATTAAAAGGTGTTAAGGGTTTAACATCAGAAGATAAGACCCCTGAACCTCTTGAAAAGGGAATTCTTAGAGCGAAATATGACCTAAGTGTATTCAAAGATGGGACGATAAGATATGATACAACTGATCTTCCCTTAACTTCTTTTAGACCTGACGAAATAGATGTTTCTTTAGAAAAACTATATGATCTTGGATATAAGGAAGATCTATATGGTGATAGTTTAGAACGTGAAAGCCAACTTGTTGAGTTGAAGCCACAGGATATAGTTGTTAGTTCAGAATGTGGTGAACATCTTGTTAAAGTAGCTGGCTTTATAGATGAATTGCTCGAAAAATATTATGGATATGATTCATACTATAACATAGAAGATAGAAACGAGTTAATTGGTGAATTAATAGTTGGACTAGCTCCACATACAAGTGCAGGTGTTTTAGGTAGGATATTAGGTTTTACAGATTCATCAGTATGTTATGCACACCCTTTTTTCCATGCTTCAAAGAGGCGGAACTGTGACGGTGATGAAGATTCAGTTATGCTTCTTATGGATGGATTATTAAATTTTTCCAAATCTTTCCTACCTGATAGAAGAGGGGGTAGAATGGATGCACCATTAGTTTTGACTTCAAAAATAGATCCAGAAGAAGTGGACGATGAAGCATATAATATAGATAAAGTAGAGAATTATCCAGTAAGTTTTTATGAAGATGCCATAGAGGGAAAAAATCCTAAAAAAGTAGATGTAGATATAGCAGGAAGTTCTATGTCAAATCTTTTCCATACATTAGAGACAACAAAAATAGATTCTGGGCCACCAGAGTCTATATATAAAACTTTAGGAAGTATGGAGGAAAAAGCAGAAGCTCAACTTAAACTTGCGCGTAAACTCAGATCTGTAGATGAAAAAAACGTTGCTGAGCTCGTATTAGAATCACATTTCTTACCTGACCTTGAAGGTAACTTAAGGGCATTTTCTCAACAGGAATTTAGATGCACATCCTGTAATAAAAAGTATAGGAGGCCACCACTTTCTGGAGGATGCCAATGTGGAGGAGAGCTAACATTAACTGTACATGAAGGCTCTGTACGGAAATATCTAGGAATAGCGCTCAGAGTAGCGAAAAAATACAATGTTTCAAACTATACACTAGAAAGAATAGAACAACTTGAACGTAGAATAGATAGCGTGTTTCAAAATGATAAAGAAAGACAGTCAGGAATAGAAGAATTCATATAGCCTAAAAAGACAAAAAAAATAAAAATAAAATGTTTAACACCTTATATTTGATAGATGTCTAGTTCACGTAAAGGTGATAATAGAGAACGTGAATTGGTTGATCTATTCTGGGAAGCAGGTTTTGGGTCAATTAGAGTTCCAGCATCAGGAAGTTCCACTAAGAGACCTCTACCAGATATTGTAGCAGGAAATGGAGAACGGTATATTGCAATTGAATCAAAATCCAGTAGTACAGATGTTATATATATAAAAGGAGGGGAAATAGATGCGTTATTAGAATTTTCACATAGGTTTGACGCATATGCTAGGATAGGTGTACGTTTTGACCGTGAAAAATGGAGGTTTTTCCATCCTAACGATCTTTACACTACAGATAAAGGAAATTATAGAGTTAAAAAAGAAAAAGCACTCAAAGATGGGGAAGATTTCCAAGAATTAATCGGAAATTCAAAACAGACAAAGATATAGATAGGAAAAACATTCCTTAACCTACTATCTATTTAGAAACAAAAATATAAATAGAAAAATGAAAGAAGAATTTATATTTGAATTAAAGATAAGGGATAGTCATAGTAGCTCCGATAAATATGGTGAAATTATAGATAAGATACGTAAAGAGTTTGATCAAGAAATAGAAAAATCTGAAACAGTTGAAAAACCTGATGAATCTATTGGATGGGATACTATAGGGAGGTTCACTATTGGAGATAAAGAGTTCCTTACTGATCTTTATAGATTTATAGAGTCCAAAGAAGATGTATATAGACCTGGTTTAATAAAAAGAAAAGATGGTGGAGAGATATACGCTATAGATTCGGATGAAAAAGAGATACAGGAAGCTGGTGGAGATATCATAGGAGAAGTTGGAGACCATCTACTAGTTGAGATACCAACAGACCAGATATCTAAACTTTTAGATTTTGACAGCCTAAAAAAATAATCAACTATTGTCGTCAAAAAACATTAAAATATAGAGAATATGCGCTGGTGGTCTAGTGGTATGACACAGCCTTCCCAAGGCTGTATCGCGGGTTCAAATCCCGCCCAGCGCAATATATAATATCGGTATATTTCAATGTATTTTCATTTATTGTATCCACTTTTACTTTATCGAAAAGATAGATTAAATAGTATAAGAAAAAGTTATGATTATTTTTTATTTTTTTGGAAGTTACGTTTTTATTAAAGAAAAATAAATATACATTTATAGTATTTTAAGTTTTGACATAATGGGTAAATCAGATATTGTATCTGATGTAGCTGATGTTTTAAATGTTGATCAAGATAGATTTATGGATAAAGTAAAGGATGATAGTGAATTTATTAAGTCTGAAATATATAAAGGGACTTTCGATAATGCTCAAAGTATTATAGGGCTTGAATATGAGCTTTATTCAGTAGATAGCTCTAGTTACCAGCTTAAGCGTTTCCCTCGTCGTATTCTTTCCCTGATAGGATTTGAAAAAGAACTTGGTCTTCATAATATAGAGATGAATACAAACCCTCAGCCTCTTAATAAATATGGTTTGAAGGCACAAGAGATGGAAGTTAAATCACGTGTTTCTACTGCTATTAATAGGACAAAAGCTGAAGATATAAAACTGGTGAGTGATGGTATATGGACCATTCCTCCTATAGGAGAAAGTTCTGTGGATTATCTCACAAAAACTGTAAAAGATGATGGCATTAATATTGGAGTTAATATGAGTGATTCAGCTAGATATCATGCTATGGCAAACACTGATGTATCTGCAGGTATGGAGATAGATACCTCCTTTGTTAGTCTTAGTTCTAATTCAATAATGCCTGAGAGCTTGATTACGTCTATACAGCCACATTACCAAGTCCCTCGTGCTATAGATCTTCCAGTTTATTTTAGATATGCTATACGTATAGCAGGTCCTTTACTTGCTTTAGCTGTAAATTCTCCGTTTTTTCCACCTGATCTCTATGATGAAGGTGTAAATCCTGAGGAAATACTTGATGGACATATTAAAGAAAACAGGATAAAGATTTTTGAAACTGTTATGAATCCAGAGAATGATAGAAAAGTAAAATTTCCTGAAGATATTGGTTCAATAGAGGAAGCTATAGATAGAATAGTTGAAGATAAAGTGTTTGCGGCTATGCCTGTTAATAAAGGTAATAGGTTTGATGACGAGTTCGTACATTTTAAGATGAAACATGGAACTTATTGGAGGTGGATTAGACCAGTATTTACTGGTAAAACAAGATCACAGGCAAATTCTCGAATTGAGTTTAGACCTCTTCCAAGTCAGCCTACTATACGTGACACAATAGCTTTCCAGATAGTTTTTGCTGGATTTCTTGAAAAAATCTCTACACGAGAACATCCTGTAAAAAATCTAGGTTGGGAAGATGCTAAAACTAATTTTTATTCTGCTATGAAAGACGGATTTGATGCAGACCTCAAATGGATAACAAAAGACGGAGATAAAACAGATGATAATAAAACTATATTTAAAGATATATTAGATACTTCCAAAGAAGGTCTTGAAAGATCTAATATTTCTGAAAGAAAATCAAAATATTATCTACAGCCTATTCGTTCACGTGTACAGAATAGTATAACTCCTGCATCTTGGAAACATAAAATAGTTAAAAGAGAAATCCAAGACGGTAAAACACTAAAAGATGCTATATATAAGATGCAACATAGATATATAGAAAACCAAGAAAAAACACTTATTGAAGGAAGTTTTCTAGAGTGGACCTGAACTACACCTAACTTGTTCATTTATTAGGGAAGAAATGTCTACTGTCCGCAAACATAAGATAGAAAAAAGGCAGATTTTAATAAACTCAAAAAATAAATATATTGTTGGGAAAGTGGGGTAGCTTGGAATCCTCGCGCGTTTGGGGCGCGCAGACCCCGGTTCAAATCCGGGCTTTCCCATCTATCTATTTTTGTGTTATATATTGTATTTTTCTTTTTTTATTCTATGAAATAAAGTAATTTAATTTGTGTTAATTTCCTCTTTTATTTCAGTATTAGATCAGCAATAATGTAAATAGTGGAGATAGTTTTTTTGTATTAGATGCATATGTTTTATTATCTGATGTTTGGGCCTGAACTTGGATTAGCTATATTTTTTATTATAGGTGTATTCAGTAGTGTACATTGTCTTGGTATGTGTGGTCCATTAATAACTCTATATTCAGATAGAGGAGGGTTTTCTGAGGATAAGACTCAATGGAGGGATATACGACAGCATCTCTTTTTTAATCTGGGAAGAACTATAAGTTATGCATTTATTGGTGTTTTGATTGGAGGTATAGGTATGGTTGTATTTGATGTTGCAGCAGTTGCATCTATAGTTGATTTAGTACGTGGAGTTTCAGGTTTATTAATTGGTGTCTTTATTATTATAACTGGAATTACATATATTAGATCTGGTACTACACTTAATATACCATCGATAAATATGTCTGTACCATTTCTTGAAAAGTGGTTTTCCCGTGTTAGATCTTTTTTAACAAGCCATATAGATAATTGGGTTAATGGTCCCCGTATTGTAGGTCTTGGAATGATACATGGTATTCTTCCATGTCCAGTTATCTATCCTGCTTATATGTATGCTTTTGTTCAGGGTTCACCTATTTTTGGTGGTTTATCTTTGGCTGCTCTTGGTTTAGGAACTATTCCTACACTTTTTTCATATGGTGTTATTTTAGAATCTGTAAATACTCAGATACGTATGAAGCTACATAGGGGTCTTGGAGTTTCCTTTATATTGTTAGGATATATTCCCCTCTCTATGGGTTTGGTGGCGTTAGGTTTTCAGGTTCCACATCTTGATATACCTATATATCAGCCTTTGGCAGGATAATTATGTCAGAATGTAAACTTTGCGGTCTTCAAACTCCTAAAGATCCGGTTACTGACTCCGGCATAGAAGGGGAGTTTTGTTGTAGAGGATGTTTAGAAGTTACACGTTATATGGGTGAAGTTGAAGAGTTTGATATAAGTGAAGACAGAATAAAAGACAATCAAAAAATAGAGGATGGTTCTGAAATACCAGAGAATTCTGACACTGTCTATTTTTCCGTTGAGGGTCTACATTGTTCTGCCTGTGAGATATTTATTGAAAAAAAAGCTAAAGAAAAGAAAGGAGTTATAGATGTCGATGTTAGCTATACTAGTGAAACTGCAAAAATAATCTATGATCCCAGTATAGTGGATAGGTCTGGTCTTCCTAGTGTTATTGAGCGACTTGGATATAATGTTCAATTTTTAGATAAAAATAGACAAAAAACTGATTTTAGCTCTGATTTTACTGACAGTTCCCATGTTTTAGTTGGTAGTATCCTAGGAATGATAGTCATGTTGATGTATGGTGTTTTTCTATATCCTTCCTATATGGACTTTTCTCCCATGATGAAGATGGGTGTATTAATAGTATCTTTGGTTTTGGGTATGGCATATTGTGGTGTAGCATTTATTCTTTTATATGATATTATACGTGGTCTGTTTTTGTTGGTGATACTTCAGGGATTTGCTCTTATAGTTATTTTTAGCTCTAATATATTGACAGCTTCTCTTGTTTTGTCGATTGTATTATTATCTGCTAGTATTGTTGTGTTTTATACTGGATATCCATTCTTTAAAGGGGCTTATATAAGTTTAGTTGGAGGGTATCCCACTATGGATCTACTTATAACACTGGCAGTTTTTGCAGCATATAGTTATTCTGTTATAATGTATTTTCTAGGAAGTATTGAGGTATATTTTGATATAGCTGTAATGATTGTGTTAGTTGTAACATTAGGAAATAAAGTTGAAAATCGTATTAAAAAATCAGCTTTAGATAGGGTTAGTGAGTTTACAGATAATACAAATACTGATGTAAATCGTAGACTACCAGATGGAGGTATAGAATCTGTTCGGGTTGAAAATATAGATCCCTATGATGAAGTTGTTGTAGGTCCTGGTGAACGTATTCCTTTAGATGGTGAAATTATTGAGGGATCAGCTACTGTAGATGAGTCTTTAATTACAGGTGAATCTATACCTGAAACTAAAAAGCCTGGTGATGTCGTTAAAGGAGGTACAATGGTTTCCGATAATACAATAATAATTAATGTAGGGGAAAATACTGAATCCACAATTGATAGGCTAGTCGAATTAGTCTGGAATATTCAAACTAGCAGTTCTAGTATTCAACAATTCGCAGATGATATAGCTGGAATCTTTGTACCATTAGTTGTTTTAATTGCTTTTCTAACTTCAATATATTATTTATTGTCCGGTACAGTCTTTAGTCTAGCAATACTTACAGGTGTTGCTGTGTTAGTTGTTTCTTGTCCATGTGCGTTTGGACTTGCCACACCACTCGCAGTTACAGGAGGTATACGTGAAATCTTAGATGAAGGAATTATAATCCGAGATGTTTCCCTGTTTGAGCGAATTAAAGATGTTGATATAGTTGTCTTTGATAAGACTGGAACTTTAACCACTGGGGAATTTACAGTTTTAGATACCGTTACAGCAAAATCTAGCCATGAAACTCTAATAAAAAAAGCAGCCATGATAGAACAGTTTTCAAATCATCCAGTTGCTGATGCTATATATGATTATTCTGATAATATACCAAGAAATGTTGTTTCTAATATAGAAAATAAAACTCAAGGTATATCTGGAACTGTCGATGGATCAAAAATACAGGTTGGTAATTTCAACCTATTTGAAACAAAAAATTGGAAATTTCCTGATGAACTTAAAAAACAATACCATATGGCAAATTCAAGCCATAACTCTCCTGTTATTGTAGGTTGGGATGGATTAGTTAGGGGTATTATTATAGTAGGAGATAAACCCCGTAAGGATTCAACTTCAGTGATAGAAAAACTATCTAACATGGAAAAAAAGATTATTGTCTTAACTGGAGACGACAAAGTAAATGATATATTTAAAGAAAATTCTGGAATTGATTGTATATTCTCAGGTGTTCCCCCAGAAGGAAAAGTTCAAACTATCCGTAATTTTAGAAAGGAAGGAACAGTTGCTATGGTAGGAGATGGGACCAATGATGCTCCAGCTCTTGCAAGCTCAGACCTAGGTATTGCTATGGAGTCTGGAACAGATATTACAACAGATACTGCTGATGCTACAATTATTTCTAATGAGCTCTCATCAGTTCCAAAACTCTTCAATCTCACCAATAAAACACGTACCCGGATATGGCAAAACCTTGGATGGGCAGCCACATATAATATTGTAGCTATACCACTTGCAATCACAACAGTATTAAACCCATTATTCGCAGCGATAGCTATGGCAGCAAGTAGTTTAATAGTGGTAGGAAATTCAACCAGAAAACTTAATTAATCTATATATAAAACAGTTAATTAAATACATTTTAGTAAAAAGTTGTTTTATTTTTGGATGTTTGATGTTTTTAGGTATTTTGTATTGTCCATAGTCTCCGTGTGTATCTTCTAATTAGGTTTCCTTTTTCGTCTTGTAAAGTTACTTGGAACTGTTTTGTATCTGTTATGGATTGAAGGTCTGAGCTGAGTAGGGTGAACTCAAAGGGTTTTGTGTTGTCAACTAAGATTGTTTTGGATCCACTTTGTACAAGTATTCTATCTATTCCCTTACCTCTGTTTAGATGGCAATGTATAGTTTCTGTGTTATTATTGTTTTGTGATTTTACACATACTAGGTCAGGATTTATAGCTATAGGGCTTGGCCCGCCCTCAATGGATCCAAAGTTTATTGTCATAACTCCTGGAGGGATGGTGCCTAGAACTATTACCACTGTAATAAATAGAAATAGTGCGGTTCTAGGTAGAAATTTACCTATTTTAGCTAATGTTTTCTTTTTTTTACGTAGTTTAAGAGAAAGTGGTATAACTACTATATGGTGTATTGGTCCATAAAATATTAAAATGAATCCATAAGCCATAGAATAATAAAGAAAATTCCAGCCGGGTTTTACTGAATATAGAATATTAGATCCTGTCCATAAGAAAAAACCTAGAAAAAACAATGCACCAGATTTAAATAATTTCCAGCTTCTGCTATTAGCAAAATAAATCCTACGCATAGTCTTCCAGCCCCCCTTCAATATACTGGATATTATTTTTGTTGGAGGATCAGCTTGTTTTTCAGTCATCTAAGACTGTTATGGACCTATACTCCATAGTTGTGAGAGTAAAAACCAGTTCATCGCCCAAAGTATTACAAAGACAACAAGAAATGCAATTGTTAATGTAAAAGTTCCTCGCATGCTAAATTCATGTATTGATTTATTTTTCTTTCCGCCATCAGTCTTACCAGCCGTGTTTGTTGATTCAGTGGCTGTGAATTTTTTACCTATTAGGAGTGACCCTACTGCGACTGCTATAAATATTGCTCCAGCTATTACTGCAATAATAGCTGTAATTCCGAATATAGCAAAGAAAAGATTTGCAGATGAATATGAAAAACCTGTTCCAGGAATATTTATGCCTGTAGGCCATCTTCGAGGGATCCCAAATAGTACACCTAGATACATCATCATTAATACTGCTATCCCCATGCTACTAGCATATAGGTAAGGTTGTATAGATGCTAGTTTTTTTCCTATCCAGTCTCTTCCAAATATTAATCTTAGGATATAATATCCAAGACCCATAAATGCTAGAGTTGTTCCTGTAGCTACTGTGCCATGGAAATGTCCTGGAACTGCTAGTGTGTTGTGCCATGTCATGTTAAGCTGGAATTGACCCATCATAACTCCTGTTATCCCTCCAAGAAATCCGAAGAGAATTATGCTTAATATTGTTGCTGAAAACCCTGGGTTTTCCCATGGTGAGGACCACAGCCATCCAAAGATTCCGCTTCCTTTGTTTTTTCGTCTTCTTCCTGCTTCAAGGCCAGCAGGGATTGCGAACGCATGTATCATGCTTGCTATTACTGCTCCATAGGCTGCATATGATGTGTTCCATAGTTTCCAGCCAGTAGATATTGCTGGGTCTGATAGTAGGTGGTGTGCAGCCCCCATATTTATGAAAAAAAGATAAAGTACAAAAGCAGATCTGGAGATTTTTTCACTTGCTACTTCTGCATCACCTACTATATGTGTCATAAAGTACCATATTGTTATCATGGCTAATAGGTTGATTTGTTGGGTTCCATGGCCTATCATCCAGTACATCTGTCGATACCAAGCTGGATCTATGTATTCAAGTACTTCTATACGCCAGAGAAATGTTGGTATATATGTAATTAATCCTCCAACAAGTGCTTCTAGAGCTATTATAGATGTAATAAATGCACCAAATGTTATAAGTGGTAAAGATTTGGAGTCAGTGATTTTTTGTTTCCATATTGTTACAAAAAAAGGTAGGGCTGCTAATACAGTGCCCAGTATAAATATTATAGCCCCGAGATAAAACTGCCAACTTGAGGGTAAGGGAACATAGGATGTAAGAAGTGGTGGATTATCTGATTGGGAGGTAAACCAGATAGCAGCTGTTATTATTAACCCTCCAACAACCATAACTCCCCAAGCTGTCTTTGATAGTTTTTTTAATGGTAGCTTTCTCTCTAATACAAGAGGCCCTCCAACATATAGTATAGCTATCTCCATAAATACCATCCAGAAAATCAATAGATACCATGCATGTAAGCTTAGGTATGTATAGAAGTCCTGTGCTGTAAGTAATGAAATAAGTCGCCACCTAGTTAATGCTACAAATAATGCAAATATACCTCCGATAGCTAATGCTATAATAGATGTTAAGCCAAACAGCTTCACCATGTCTTCTGCTGATTTGTGTATCTTTAGATTTGTAACAGAGCATTCCCTATACCCGTCTTGATTGTATTCAAAGGTGCTTAGCCCAAGCATTATCTTACAAATATATTTGTATTCATAGCTCTATGTCCAAGGCCACAGAACTCATTGCATATAACAACATATTGTCCTACGTCATCGAATTCCATGTCTATTATCCATTCATAGTTAGGCAGCATCTGTAGTGATATCTGTTGGCTCTTGTTTTCTTCTTTTCTTATAGAAAATCCGTGTTGAACATCATATGTTGATAGATGGAATTTATAGTCTTGTCCTCTCTCTAAAACTACAGGTAGTCCGTCCCATCCAAACTGATATGCGCCTATATATATATCATTTCTGGAGGGTACAAGTACATCTGATCCTTGAACAGTGGTGGTGTCAGAATTATCTTTAAATTGTTGGACTTTATTTCTATATCTTTCTGAACTTATTTCTCTAGTTTCTCCCATCTGGTTTTGGCCTCCAAATTGAGTCCACCCTAACATCCAACTGAACAATATTAATGCCCATCCCCCTGAAATACCTAGCCATATTGCTTCACGACGATTTATATTTCTATCCCACCAGCTTCCTTCAGGTGATTCAAGGGGTGAATCTTCCTCCATTATTATCCCCCTGGTACACTAAGTAAATCAATTAGCCCCCACACGACATAGGAAAGCATGAAAAATAGTATAGCTGCTAGTGCTAGTATCCACTCGCTATCAAGTAATTGTTGAGGCCAAGGAATATCTTTTTGTTTAGATTTTTCTTTACCCTCAGCCATAATATAAAATATTTTCTATTTTCTACTTAATAAAATTTTGCCCTTACATATAATGCGTGGAAGAAGAAGTTTTATTACTCCCTTACGATTCCACATTAAGATAGAAGGATAATAAATAGAGGATCTAAATATAGATTAAATATGTTTGGCAACTATATAAAAGAAGGGTTAAATTACTCATTAATAGTATAGAATAACGTTATTTTTTAATTTTATTCTAGATATAATGTTTATTTTTTTATTTTTTTTTAGTTGTATTAGTGGATCTATAGCAGAACACTCTAAAATAGTTGGTATTTACATATTGTATGGAGATAGAACTTTTAGTTGAAGGTGGTAATGCTAGTCCTGGACCACCTCTTGGTCCAGAGTTAGGGCCTACAGATATAGATGTTGGTAAAGTAGTGGAAGCTATTAATAAAGAAACAGCTGATTTTGAAGGTACAGAGGTACCTGTTACTGTTATAATTGATGATGGAGAGTTTGAAATAGAGGTTGGAACACCTCCTACGGCCGAGCTTATAAAGGATGAGGTAGGTATTGAGACAGGTAGTGGCAAACCTAATGAGGAGTTTGTTGCTGATCTATCTATGGATCAGGTTAAAGATATAGCTAATATGAAATCTAGGGATTTACTTGCTAAGGATTTGAAATCATCTGCCAAAGAGGTTGTAGGGACGTGTGTTTCTTTGGGTATTACAATAGAAGATAAAGATCCTAGAGATGCTGCAGATTTGATAGAAAGCGGAGAATTAGAGGTATAAAGGAGGAAAGCTTTTGGTCGCTCCTCATTTAAAAGATCTAATGAAGATAGTTCCGGATACGAGTGTTATTGTAGATGGGAGGATAGCGAGGAAAGTAAAGCAAGGGGATTTCAAAGGAGGAAAGGTTATTGTCCCCGAAGCAGTAGTTGCTGAGTTGGAGTCTCAAGCTAATAAAGGACGTGAGACTGGACAGAAAGGTATTGATGAGCTTAAAAGACTTGAAAAGCTTGCTGATAATGGATATATTGCACTAGAATATAAAGGTAGACGTCCAGATCTAGAGGAAATAAAGCTTGCTGATACTGGTGAGATTGATTCTATAATTAGAGAAATAGCTGTTAAAGAAAATGCTACATTTGTAACATCAGATAGAGTTCAAAGTGAAGTAGCAAGAGCGAAAGGTTTAGATGTAATATATCTAAGACCTGAAAAACCTGATTATAGTAGTTTGAAACTTGAGGAATATTTTGATGATAAAACTATGATGGTACACCTAAAACAGGGAGCTAAACCTAGGGCTAAAAGAGGGGATATAGGTGATATGGAATTTAAAACGATTAGAAATAAAACCCTGAATAGAGGAGAGCTTGAGGAGATAGCTCAAGAAATAGCAGAAGCTGCTAAAAGAACGGATAAAGGTATGGTTGAAGTAGAGAGAGATGGAGCTACAGTAGTGCAACTTAGGGAGATGAGGATAGCTATAGCTCGTCCACCTTTTTCTGAAGGAATTGAGATTACAGCAGTTAAACCTATAGCAAAAGTTGGTATAGATGAATATAGGTTAAGTGAAGAGCTTAAAAATAGATTGTTAGAAGAAAGGGGTGTATTAATAGCAGGGTCACCAGGAGCAGGTAAGACTACTTTTGCTCAAGCAGTGGCAGAATTTTTAGACCAGGAAGGATTTTCGGTTAAGACTATGGAAGAACCAAGAGACCTACAAGTCGACGAAAATGTAACCCAATACAAAGAACTTGAGGGAAGCATGGAAAAAACAGCAGATGTACTATTGTTGGTTCGACCTGACTATACGGTATATGATGAAATGAGGGAATCAAATGACTTTGAAGTATATTCAGATATGAGGCTTGCAGGGGTTGGAATGATAGGTGTTGTACACGCAACACGCGCTGTCGATGCAGTACAACGCCTAGTAGGTAGGGTTGAACTAGGTATGATTCCACAAATAGTAGATACAGTAGTCTTTATAGAGGAAGGAAAGATAGAGAAAGTCTATGAAATAAAATTAAATGTTAAAGTACCAGAGGGTATGCTTGATGAAGACCTCGCACGTCCAGTAGTTGAAATATCAGATTTTGAAACAGGAGAACCAGAATATGAAATATACAGCTACAACAGACAAGTAGTTGTTACTCCTGTAGATGAATATAGGAAAGAAAAAAAAGAGATAGAAAAAGACCTAAAAAGAGAAATAAAAAACGTAGCAAACGGCAACATAGAAACCGAGATAAGAGGTAACAAAGCTATGGTGTGGGTTGATGAAAAAGACGCACCTAAAGTCATTGGTAAAAATGGTGAAACAATAGATGAAATAGAAAGAAAAGTAGGTATAAATATAGAGGTCAGATCTAGAGGAGAAGAAAAAGTAAGAGTGAAACAAACTTCACGCCATGTAGTCTTAGAAATAGGTGACATGGAAGGAGAAGCAGTAGAAGTAAACGCAGACGGAAACCACATATTTACTGCTACAGTAGGTAGAAACGGAGAAATAAAAGTATCCAGAGGAAGCGAAATAGCAGATGAACTAGAAAACCTAGTAGAAAAAGGTAAAACAATCACCGCTCAACCAGTATAAACTATACCTATCTTAGAATCAGAAATTCAAGAATCAGAAGTTTATACAAATTCAACTAACACATCTCGAACAGATTGGCTTAATGGTTTCTAAAAGTAGTGAGGATGGAGTGGAATAAGTCTGTCCACAAAGACCGCTAGTGTCGTCTTTACCAGACGAAAACTCGGGAAGTTCGGGAAGACTGTATGGCAACTACATCTTTAATATCTTTTTATTCTTTAGAAACAGAAAAATTGAAAATATAGTTATATTTTTTAGTTTTTTAGATTTCTATTGTAGTTTTTCGCTTCTTCCACAAAAGCTTTTACGTTTTCTGGTTTTGCATTTTTTGGAACTCCATGGCCAAGATTTAATATATGGCCTTTACTGTCTAGGTGTTCTAGTATTTTTCTAGTTTTTTGTTTTACAGTTTTTTCGTTTCCAAGAAGATACGCAGGGTCTAGGTTCCCTTGTATAGATTTTTCACCTAGCTCATTTTTAGCTTTTGAGATGTCTACAGTCCAGTCTATACTTACTACATCAGCACCAGTTTCTTTTAACATAGATAGTTTTCCACCAGAATTTCTTGTAAATATTATAGTTGGAATATCTATCTGTTTTAATATTTGTTTATATGTAGGAAGGATGAATTCTTTGTAGTCATCAGGAGATAAAAATCCTGCCCATGTATCAAAAAGTTGTATTATATCTGCACCGCTATTTTGTTGGAACTTTAATACATCTGCTACTGTTTTAGATAGTTTTTCAAGTAGTTCTTTAAAACTTGATGGATGTTTAATCATAAAAGCTCTAGTTCCTATCTTGTCTTTATTTTCTATAGCATATGATGCCAATGTATATGGACCTCCAGCAAAACCTATTACACCTGCTTCATCCTGTATAGACTTTGATACTCTCTGTATTGTTTCTCCAACATACCAGAGTTCGTCTTCTATAGATGGTTTTTTTAGATTGATGTCGCTTGGTTTTTTAATTGGGTTATCTATTATAGGTCCTTGATCTCCAATTTCATAGTTAAACCCTACAGATTCTAGGGTTATTAATATATCAGAATAAATAACAACTCCATCTACTTTGAATTTATTCCAAGGTAATAATGAAATTTCTTCTGCAATTTCTGGGTTTTTTATTGCTTCTTTAAAGCTATATTTTTCCCTGATTTCTCTATATCTTGGAAGATATCTGCCTGCTTGCCTCATAAGCCAGACCGGGGGTCTATCAGTTTTTTTTCCTCTTGCTGCTTTAATCAAAAGGTCTTTCATTTTTTACTATAACAGGTTTTTCTTGTTCTATACTGATTTTAGTATCTAAAAGTTTCTCACATATCCAAGCATTTGTTTCAAGGTGCGATGTTTTCTCTGGAACAGAATATCTACCACCAAAAAGTGCTATATATGGAATAAGTTGATCTCCTGTATATATATCTACTGTAGCATTTGAATTAATCATAGAGACAAGTTTCTCTCCAGCTTCTCTTCCTACTTTTTCAGCTGGCTTCCCGGGCTCACCAAGTGCACTACCACCTAATATTGTCTTTTCGAATTTTCCCCAAACAGTTATAGAACTACCCGTAGATATCGCTTCATCCTTTTCTATAGCTATATCTACAGGGAAATCTGATAAAATTGCTCCAGCGGATCTAGCCTGTCTTTTAGCAATGTCTACTGGAAGATTAGAACAATGTGAGACTCCTTCTATCTGTATTAAACCCCCTCTACTATCTATATTTATAGAATTAAGTGTAGATGGGTATATCTCCAGATCTACTTTACCTCCACCTTCAGGATAATGACCTCTTTTTTTCAATGATATGCCAAAATCTAAGCCAAACCCAGAAAGCAATTCTAATGTTACGTTTTCCAGATAGTCATATGTAGGGCTCCAACGAACATCTGTACCTCCAACAACCTCTAACCTTACAGGAGAACTAGAATATAGAGAAACAGGAACAACAGCATGTATTAATAGGGTTATACTCCCAGCTGTACCAATATCTATTTTATAGGATCCACCATCTATATTCCCAGGATCAAAAATTAACCTTTCGGATCCCTCAAAAACACCCTCTGTATATGCATTAGTTATATCAGATAAAACCTCAACAACAGAAAGATGCTGTCTTGCAAGACCAGAAGAGTCTCTACCAGCACGTATATTTTCAAGCTCAACTTTTCTACCAGTCAAGCTAGACAAAGAAAGAGCAGTCCTCAAAACCTGCCCCCCACCCTCACCATATGAAGCATCAATATACATAACTAAACCACCATCTACCACCTAAAAAACACACCCCAAACAATACAAACCCATTCTAATTCAACTAAAAACCAAATAAGTCGGTAGTCTTTTGATATATGCTACATAGATAATAATAAAAACCTAATATGTTCCGATAGGGTAGTGGACTATCCTCCGGGCTTGCGGAGCCTGGGACCGGGGTTCAAATCCCCGTCGGAACGAAATATATTAAGTTTAACTAGTATATTCTATTAAAAATATATTAATTAAGGTTATTCTATACGAGTTACTAAATCTATGATGCTATTTAAAAAGATATTCTCTTATTATATTTCTTACTTGATATCCTTTAAGTTCTTGGTTTAGATAGTCTAGTATAGCTGTTTTTATTTCATCACTATCAATTTCTCCATCTTTAATTTGATCATATCTATCTATATATACAATACTTGATATAAAGGAATTAGAAACCGAGGGATGTATCTCACTAGCTATATCATAAAGTGGATATATTGTTCTTGGAGCTGGCTGGCTTATATGGTTTACATCAACAAGTATTATTTGATTATTTATTATAGCAGTGGTTTCATTATACGCATTTGTTTTAGGTATACTAGACCGAAACCCAGCAACTATCCATTTTGGATTCTCGTTTCTAACTATTTCCTGAGATATCACATAGTACCCTTGTTTGTCTGCAATATTTTCTGTTCCTGCAGTAGAGAGAACATCATTTATAAACGTGTTTTTTCCAGCTGTCCATCCATCACCCAGTGCATATAGAGATTTTGGATGGTCCAGGTTTTCCACATTTTGGGTTATACTGGTTACCTGGGTTTCCATCCACTCTACAGTACTTTGTGCCTGTCCACAACTTCCTGTAATTTTTCCTATTAGATTTGTCTTCGAATATATATCCTCTATTTGTCCGGCAGCTTCGAACTTAAATACAGTTATATTTACATCTCTAAGCGATGATACAGTCCCATTTGATATTATGTTTGGAGCTAAAACAACATCTGGATCTTGAGCTATAATAGGTTCAATTTCCGTATTACCTGGCTGTACATTTAAGGTCTCTTTAGTGTCTGAATCTTCTAGATAGGATCCATGTTGTGATATAGCTACTACATTATTTTTTTCCCCTATCTCCCATAAAGTTTGAGAGCTACTAGGCCCTAATGAAACAATCCGAGTTGGTTCGTCTTCTAATACTACTTGTTGCTCTGTAGCATCTATCCCAGAAAACGGAAAACTACAATCTATACTCTGTGCACCAACAACAGATACAGAACCAGCTAAAAAGCCCACAAACAATACTAAAACGGATATAACGAAAATACGTCTATAACACATAGGTTTACACCCTTTAATTGATATTTAGCATTTTGATACACATCCATCAGGACACTTCATACATCCCTCAGACATAACCAATTTAGCACCACATTCAGGACATCTAGGGTTCAAGTCATCCCTATCAACATCCTCATCTATACTTGTATCTCCATCCTCACTTTCTCCAATCCTTTCATCTGTTTCCTCTGTTTGTATCTTTTCATCCTTTTTAGATTTTTCATCCGGTATTGATTGCAGATTAACCTGTTTAGTACCTCCTGTCTTTATATTATAATCAATAGCTTTCGCTATAGCATCTGGAACCGAAAATACACGTTTCTGACTTTCCTTATCACTTTCCGTGACAATTTTATCATAAGCAATCTCCGGACTCCTAATACCCTTCAATTGATCCACCACTTCTTGTGCAGACCCCCCACTACGTAGATATAAAGAAATAAGCCGTCCAATAGCCTCAGTATATGACTCAAGAAAACTACCAGACTTACCAACACTAATAAACACCTCAAACGGACTACCTAACTTATCATTTATAGTGACATATACATTAGTATTACCCTCAAGTTCACTAGCAGGAGCTTTAACCTTATAGGTCTCACCAGACAACGACAATGGCCTATCCTCAGGAGTTGCAATACCACTAGAACCAACATCACCTCCAGAACCAGAACCAGATTCCACACCACTTTCTGTATCTATATTATATTTTTGTTCTAAATCTATGTCTTGTTGGGTTTTTTCTCCATTAGCCATATCAACATCTAATTCTTCAAGGAAATCTTCTAAATCTAATTCCCCCTGATCTATCAGTTGTTTCATTTTCTCTACAACCGATTCCTCATCAACTACATCACTACCACTACCGGTAGTTAAAACCTGTTTACTACGGCTACCATCCCTATAGACAGTAACACCTTTACCACCATTATCATATATATACCGATAAACCTCCTTTATATCCTCAACACTAGCATCACTAGGGAAATTGCAGGTCTTACTAATTGCTGAATCCACGCCTTCCTGTAGTGCACCCTGAACTTTAGCATGTTCCTTACCAGAAAGATCACCAGCAACAACAAACAAATCCTTTATTTCGTCTGGAACAGAATCCAAATCATCAACACCATCAAACTCACCTCTATCCATTTTATCCTGAGCTTCAGACTTAACCTCTTCAACATCAATATCATTCACCTCCAAAACACGAAGGAAATAATCATCAAACTCAACAAGCATATCCTCACCCTGAACATCCTGAGTCACATTCTTAAAATACGCAACATTATACATAGGCTCACAACCACCAGTCGTATTACCAATCATCGAAGTCGTATTATGAGAGACAAAACCATTCGCAATGTAGGTGTTGTTCGAGGGAACGCTGATGTCCTTGGTGTAAGCAACACCATCGTCAATTGATTCGACCGTATCGACGAACAATGTTGAAAGTCTACGTCCACCGATTGTGACCGGTTCTTCGGTTTTTTCTTCGATGGTCTGGAGAAGGTTGTAGGTGAGGCCGCTACGACGCTTGGCGTCGTTTACTTTATCTTTTATCGAGCGATCACAGTTTTCATAGTATCCCTCCGTCTCTCTGACAGCGTCAACAACGCTTGGCGGATACTTGTCCTTGCGATACGAACTCTCCTTCAATTCGATATCGGTTGACTTGTTGATGAAGCCGATCTCATCAAGGAATTTTTTATCTTGGGCTTTGTTCAATCCCCGGAGGTTAAATATAGAACTACTCTCCTCTGTCGAGTTGTTCCGACTATCATAACTGGTTAATGGCTTTTTATCCCGCTTGAATACGATACCAAGACTAAGAAGAACTGTTTGAACCTGTTTTGCAAGTATTTCGGAAGTAGTGGAAAGTTCGATTTTGCGTGAGGCAGTTCCATCCGCTTCGAACAACCCACGCAAGAAGGCACGCGTAACCTCTTTACCGGAATCAAGAACTTGGTCGGGAATGAATGCTGTGCGGCTACTCTTTTTCCATCCATTATCCTCGAAGAACCGCGTAACATGCTTACCACCAATGGAAACAATAACACAGTTTGCTTTCTCTTCAGTGGTAACAGTCACACCGAAAACGTGCTCTCCCAGATCTATAAGACGTTTGATTGTTTCGGGATATTCAGTATCGACGGCCAATTCAACACCGTTTGTCGTGTTGAGATGTCCATCACCGATGTAGAATCCGAGAAGAACCGCAAGTTCGGGGCTCATCCGCTCCGGAAGTTGGAGGTTCTGATCGCTTCTGAAGTGAATATTTTCACGTTCCGATATGTCGAGATAACTTGCCTCACCACGGTCGATATACGACCCTCGTTTTAGTACGATCGAGTCACCGGAGTTGATGTCGCGTACCTTTCGCCAGCGATATTCGTTCTCCTCGGTAAGAACCCTGAATTTGTGATCCGGGGTGGCAGCAATACTGAAGCCCGTTTCAGTCGTGATCGTTTTGACTGTGTCAAACCCGTTGTCGTACACTGCGTTCGCCGTCTTCGTTCCGCCGTCTGTCGAGACACCGACCTCGATCTCATCCCACATCTCGAACTCTGCGGTCGTCTCGTCGAGATTCTTGATCGGCCGTAGTCCCTCGTCGGTCGAAACCAGCGAGTTCTCCTCGACACAGCCTGTGGGTGCGATAGTTGTGACATTATGGTTCCTTATAGGATAACCATCGTCCCAATCACTGGGATCCTCACCAACATGTTGTTTAAACCATTCAGGATAATTTGTAGGATCGGCATACTTGGAATCTTCCCACATACTAAAACTACCACGACTACCCGCAAGCTCCCTAGACTTCTCTTTAGAACGATAATTGATATACTGCATCAACTGTCTAGCAATCTCGTTCGCTTCATCACCACCATATTTAACACCAACCTGGATATACAGCTGTGCAAGACCCATAATACCAAGACCAATCTTTCGCATACTAGAAACAGTATCCTCAATTTTCTCAATAGGAAAATCAGACATAGTGACCACATTATCAAGAAAATGAGTGGAAGCATCAATCCGGTAATCAAACTCATCCCAATCAATAGCCTGGCCCAAAAACTCTTCAACTCTATCTTCTAAATTATTATCTTTAACTGAAAACTCAAAATTGTCCCACAACTGTCTATCTCTATCCACAATAGTTGAAAGATTTATATGACCAAGGTTACAAGCTTCATATTCTTCAAGTGGCTGTTCACCACAATTATGAACTACCAGACCATTAGCGACGAATGAGTTCGTGCCAGGTTCGGTTAGATCGTAGACCGCTTCATAGCCGTCGCGCTCAAAAGACTCAACTGTGACTTTAAATCGTTCAGTGTAGGATCTACGGTCATATTCATCGAATAATTCCTCAAGTTTGTCTGTTTTTGAGTTAAGCAGGAATCCTATCTCTTGGCTGAAACGGATGAGATTGTCCTTTACGATGACTAGTTCGTGTAAACTCTGTGTTTCGTATTCTTTCATATTACGGTGACCGTCGGGGAGTTCAGTAACACCACTCTGTTTGCGATCTTCGTAGACCTTGCTTGCGATACCAAAGTTTAGTAGGAGTTGCTGCACTTCCTTGAGTAGATCTGCATCAACACTAGCGAGTGTAACGGAGACACCCTTCTCGACGGTTCCCTGTACACTACCGTCAGTACTGAACAACGCCTGCAGGAAACCACGCGCCATTTCCTCACTACCTCGCATGATCACGTCTGGAACCTGCAGTTTTTCGTCGACTAGTCCAGCCTGTTCAGCGTATTCATATAGACGTGTAGAGCGAATACGTTTTTCAACTACTTGTGTCCCTCGGTAGTCGTCATTCCAGCTGACTTTGTTGACACCAATTTCGTATTCCTCGCTACTTATCGGTTCGCGTACAACATTATTTACATCACTCGCAAACTGCTCAGAGATTTCTGCATCCTCATCGTAGAAATTCAGAACCGCGCGCTTTTCACCATCTTTCAAATGACCGTCACCGACTAGCCAACCTAAGACACGACCCTCTTCAGCGGATCCGTGTTGTCCGAATCCACCTTTCTGGTTCCGAATATGAACTGTCTGACCTAGTTCGAGGTTCTGCGCCTCGACCCACCCATCGTCGGTCATCACACGATGGTCAGCAGTCAAGCGAAGTTCGTATCCCTCACTTGTTCTGAGCTTGTACACATCCTTCTCGCCAGTTTTGTAGACACTACTGGCTTCTTTCACGTCGTCCTCACTGAGTCGCCCGTCTACCACTACATCACAAGCCACGCCGTGCTCGTACAATTCCTCGGCCGGAACGAGTCCGTTTCCTGTATGTATAAGAGTGTCGCCAGTTACACATGGGTTGGTTGCGAGCATTTGGTGGCTTGGATGTTTTTGTGTGTCGAAGCTGTGTTTTTTGTTTGTTTGGTCTATATAGAATACTCCTGGTTCTCCGTTTTCCCATGCTCCTTGTGCTATTCTATCCCAGATTTCTTTTGCTGGTATTTTGAGTGCTTCTCCTATTTCTACGTGTTGTTCTAGGTCGAACCAGCTGTAGAGTTGTTTTGTTTCTTCGGTTGCTATGTGTGGTTTTTCTGTTCTTGGGTTATATAGTGTGTAGTCTTCGTTGTTTTCTACTGCTTCCATGAATTCGTCTGTTACTCCTACTGATATGTTGAAGTTTGAGAGATGACCTTCTGCTGCGTTTCTTAGGTGTTTTGGTATTTTTCCGTCTCCATCTATTAGTTGTCTTGCTTCTTGTAGTGCGTCTCCAAAGCTTGTATGTGTTGGGTCATCTGGATCGTTTAATCGAAGTGAGTATGCTAGGGATACGTCTTTGTTTTTTGCGTGTATAAAAAACGGTATGTCAGGGTGGTCTATCTTCATTATCCCCATCTGTGCGCCACGCCGTGTTCCTCCCTGAGCTACAGTTTCACATAGCTGGTCGAATGTACGCATAAACGTTATGGGTCCGCTTGCTATTCCTCCTGTAGATTTTACGATGTCTCCATAAGGACGAAGCCTCCAGAATGCATACCCGACCCCACCTCCACTCTGAAAGATCTTAGATGCTTCTTTTACAGTTTGGTGTATGTCTCCCATGTCGTCTTCTGGACTGTCTACAAAACATGCGGAGAGTTGTTGTAGTTCATCACCTGCGTTCATGATTGTGGGGCTGTTATGGCTTACAAATCCATCTGCGACAAATGTGTTTCTATTTGGGACGTTTAGGTCGCATGCATCTAGATATCCTGCATTTTCTATTGATTCAACTTTTTTATAGATTTGGTCTAGTTCGACTAGGTCTGCAATTGGGCTTTCCCAAAGTTCAGGATAAGTTTCTGCTATTCTTTTAAAGGCTTCAACTGATATGTCTTGGCTATATGGTGATGAAGAATCTATTATAAACTGGGAGATTTTTTTATAAAAGTCATGTCCAAGATCATCTCTTGAATGATACCATTCTTTTAGTTTAGATTGTTGGTTAGGTATTTTTGTTGATGCTTTTGTAGTTTCTTTGAATCTTTTGAGTGATTTATTTTTTCTAGATGATATAAAACCAATTTTTTCTGTAAATCTGCGTCCATATTCGTTTTTACGGATTGTAATTCTATATCCTCCTCTTTTTTTGGATTTTTTACTTTCTATTCCAAGTCCTAAAAGTAGTGTTTGAACTTGTGAGGCTAGTTCACTAGATTTTGTATAATATGCAATTGCTCGTGTTTCTACGGATCCATCTCCCTCAAATAGTCCACTTAGAAATGCTGATATGCAATTCCTACCTGATTTTTGTATTTTGTCAGGTATTCTTGCAGATATAGAAGATTTTTTTGATAATCCATTTTGTCGTAGGAATTTTACAACTGCTCTAATAGGTATTACTGATACAGTACAGTTTTTATCATCAAATTCCCTGGTTTTTGGTTCGTATCCAAATATAGTTTTGGTTAGTTCATCAAATACTTCTTTTAGATCTGGATCTTTCTTATCGAATGCAACCCTGACTCTTGTATCTTCAACTGATCCATCCGCGATAAGCAGACCCAACCATTGTGCTAAAGAACTATTGATTTTTTCTGGAAGATCTATTTTTTTTGCGTTTCCATGATAGTTTATATCCGTATCAAGTGATACAGAGTTATCTTCTGAAATATAGTTTGATTGTAGAGCCATCCAATCACCTGGTGAAATCTTTGAGGCTTGTTTCCAGACATATTCTCCTTTTTCATTTATTATACGAAATACGTGTTCTTTACTCGAAGTTACTTGATATCCATCACTAGTTGTAATTGTTTGCATCTGCTTAGTTCCATTATCAAAGGTTTCAGCTACTTCCGCTTGTCCATGATCATCTGAAACATTTTCACCTTTTTCAATATCCGTTATTTGTTTTGTGCCTGTAGGGGTACCAACTGTGGTAGTAGGGGCAACACAGTTAGGGGTGAACTTTAGGTGTTCCATTATTTCTGTGAATTTTTTTACTGTTTGGTCGATTTGTTTTTGTGATTGTTTTGATAGTTTTGGGTATATTGTGTCGTATGAGAATTTGTAGATGTTGTCTTCTGTTATTTCTATTTCTTGTATTTGTTTGTCGAATGGGTTTTTTTCTTTTTTTAGTCCTTTTCTTAGGTCTTTTTCTGTTGCTGTTATTGTTTCGTCTAGGTGTGGAACGTCTCCTAGTGCTATGTTTTTTGCTATTCTTTTGAAGAGTTGTTCTTGTTTTTCTATTGGTTCTCCTTTTTCGTTTTTCTTTAGGTATCTTGCTGGTAGTATTCTTTTGTATGCGTTTTCTGTTAGTCTTTCTTTTATTGTTTCTCCTTCTGTTCTTTTTATTGGTAGGTTTATTTCGTCTAGTTTAGACATATATTGTTTTAGTGTTTTTATTGGTTTTTTGTTGGTTTTTGTTTCTGTCTTTTTCTGCTTTTTCCGTCTTATTCTTCATATTGTTATATTTTGTTTTTCTTTCCATTCTTTATATAGATATAAACCCAGATATAGGGGTATATTTATCTTAACGCCAATATATGGTATCTATATGTTTATATAACTAACGAATAAAAACAACATTGATATCCTCTACACCCTAAAGGACGGGGCTTTAGCCTTGAAACTAACCTAATCAACAGATATAAAACAGTCAGACATATATTTACGTACCAACTCTAAACCTGAAACTATATAGTTTCACTCCTTACCTATCTCATGTACAATTTTATTAGCTATGTTTAGGGATGATAACAAAGCAAAAATGAAATATTTTATTTAGATTTATAGGTTTTCTTGTAGAATTTTGTCTAATTCCTGTATAAATTCCTCTGGATCCTCAAATGCCTTATATACAGATACAAACCGTATATATGCTACTTTATCGGTTTCTCGTAATTTTTCTGATATTTTTTGTCCTATAAGCCTTGAAGATACTATCTGTGTTCCTTCATTTTTTATTTCTTCTTCGACCTGATCTACGATTTTTTCCACTTTCTGTTTAGATACCGGACGTTTCTCTACAGCCAACTCTATACCACGCCTAATTTTTTCTCTCTGATATGGCTCTATACTTCCATCTCTTTTTTTTACCTGTAATGATTCCCATTCAGGTCGTTCATATGTAGTAAATCGAAAGCCACATCGTCTACATTCTCTTCTCCTCCGTACAGTGTTTCCCTTTTCGGTATCCCTTGTATCAATTACTCCCGTATTCTCATATCCACAATCTGGACATCTCATATTTAAAGACGTATAATATTCAAATATAAAACCTAACTATATTAAACTACCCCATATATTTTAATAATATAAATCTTCTCAATTAATATTACAAACCATGTAACTAGATAAAAAATCTATTGTAATTATTTTTAACTTATGATTATTTTGTTTTTCGTCTTCTGTTTGAGATATAAACATTATATTTAAATCAACAAGGAATTAATCAAAATATAGAGCGTGGGTAGCCAAGCGGTCAACGGCGCAGCGCTTAGGACGCTGTCCTGTAGAGGTTCGCCGGTTCGAATCCGGTCCCACGCAGTTTTTTCTATATTTCCTTAATTTTAAAAATAAAGTGTACTAGATACAAATTTTATAGATATTGATTTTAGTTTATAGGGTTGGCTATTTTGATATGTTTCCCTAGATTAGTGGTGTTTTTTTATTTTTCCTTCCCCTCTTTTATATTTACTTTTATGTTTGAGGATTGGTTAGAATATGTGTTTTATTTTGGTCTATATTTCTTCTAGGTGTTCTACTCCTTTTTTACTGACGTTTGCTTCTGTTATCTCTTCTGGCATCCAGTCTGGTGCGTCATCTGGTGCTTCATCTTCCCACGCCCATGCATCATATATATGAACTTTTTTTGTTCCTCTTTCTCTTAGCCGTATTTCTGTTGCGTTATTTTTTGCAGCTTCTTCGCCGGATCCTGGTTCCAGTCTTCTTGCAGCCTTCAATGCAGCCTGTCTCGGAGTGTTTCCACTAAAAACACTTGTTTCTTCTCCATTTTCTCGTAGGGCGAAATTTCTTTTACCGTCTTCTCTTACCATTTTTATATCCCTGTCTGTGGCTTCCCTCTTCCCCCATATAAATTTAACGGCTATATCGGGTGTTTCTCTCTATTTCAGGGTTTCCCTACGTAAAATTACCATATTTATATGAAAAATATAAACCTATACTTAAATAGTATGTTTAGATTGTAAACTAATTTTTTTGTATAAAAAATCTATAACAGATTAAGCACTGACTTCAACCACTTTCTCCGCCAAAAATTCCGCATTAAGGACGCTCGCACCGGCAGCTCCACGAACAGTATTATGAGCTAAACAATCAAACTGTAACTCCTTACCACTCAAAGTATTTTGGAATCTACCTACAACAACAGACATACCACCACCTTCATCTCTATCAAGCCTAGGCTGGGGCCTATCAACCTCATCACGAACAACTATAGGATTTTCCGGAGATGAAGGAAGATCCAAAGAACCCACATTCTCCATAGCAGATATACCCATATCCTCATCCACCTCCCCATCAAACCCACACCAAACATTTTCTAGATGACCATCCAATGTAGGCACCCTATTACAAGAAGCACTAACATCAAAATCAGCAGGCTCTATACTGGAACCATCAAAATCACCAAGAATCTTTAAAGGTTCAGACTCCATCTTTCCTTCCTCACCACCAATATACGGAAGAGCATTATCTATAATCTCCATACTTTTAACACCATCATATCCAGCACCACTCACAGCCTGTAAAGTAGAAACATGAACACTAGAAAGCCCAAATTCCTTATATAAAGCATATAAAGGAAGAACCATAGTGATAGTAGAACAGTTAGGATTTTTAACTAAAGCACCATCCCAACCTCTATTTTCTCTTTGCACATCTAAAAGACCCAAATGATCAGTATTAATCTCAGGTACTATTAAAGGTATATCATCTTCCATTCTAGCCCAACTCGCATTAGAAGCAACGATATATCCCTCATCAGCAAACAATGGTTCTACAGACCTAGCTATATTTGAAGGAAGTGCACTAAAAACAAAATCAACATCACTTGGAACAGATCCAGGATCAGTATTTTTAACCTCCATATCAGCAGCATAATCAGGCACCCGACCCCCCTTTGCAACCTCTTTAAATTTTTTCCCACTAGAGTCATCACTAGCAGTAACAACCTTAAGATCAAAATCCGGATGACCCTCTAAAACCCTAACAAACTGTATACCAACAGCTCCTGTAGCTCCTAATACACCTACATCCATAATATGTAATATTAACTAAAACTCTTAAACTATAATATATCTTCTAGTTCTGGAATATCTTCCTCTTCCTCTCCAGCATCTATTTTAGCTTCTTCTATCTCCTCAACTTCAGCCCCAATCTCTTCTTGTTCCTCCTCAATCTCTCCACCTATCTGTTCTACTTCCTGAACTGAAAGAGGTATATCAGGTAGCTGTTCTCCTATCTCTTTTCTTGCTACCCTTGAAGCATGTTCTTCACTTTCAACATTAAACACCCTCATCTCTAATTCGAGAGCAACTAATCCCTCATCTGCTGCTATAAAAGCAGGATCCAACTGTTTCCCACAATTTTGGCATTTCCTCTCTTTAACATCTATCTCAACATAATTAAGGTCTGGGTTAAGCATATCCCCCGCCTTACTTATAGCTACTCTAACTGCTTCATCCTGCGATTCAACATCATATACCGGCACAGCTGCTTCCACAACTACTCTGCAATCCATCTCAATATATTTTTGAAGTTTCGACGTAAAAAGGTTGCGCTCGTTTTACCCGGATTTCACCCATAATAAACCCACAACAAACATTTTCCGCAGTCTTTATGAGAATTTAGAAAAAAATATTAAATATGGAACAACTGGACGGACTCTATGAAGACGAGGCCGTCCAGCTATATCTTACCGAGATAGTTGGATCTGAAGGATTAAAAGTAGCCCTAAATCCAGTACACGGAGAAATAACAGACGAAAAACTAGCAAAAAAACTGGAAATGGATGAAAAAGTAGTTAGAAGAGCTTTATTTGCATTATATGAAAACGGCCTCGCTTCCTATACAAGAGAAAGAGACGAAGAATCAGGATGGTACACATACCTCTGGAGATTCAGATATGAGAAACTAGAAGATAAACTAAAAGAAGAACTTGAAGAACTACTAAACTGTCTAGAAGAAAGAATAGAATACGAAAAACAAAACCAATTCTATGGCTCAAAAATAGACGGAAGAAGATTCACATTTGAAGAAGCAGCAGAACTCTCATTCAGAAGCCCAGAATCAGGATCCCCACTAGAACCCATGGACAACTCCGAATTCGTAAAAGCTGCAGAAAAAAGAGCTGAAAAAATAAAAGAAGAACTAGGTAAAAAATAACCCAACCAAAAACACAAAAACAAGACACCTTAATATAACTTGAAAAAAAAGATAATCCTACTTACAACACTTCTATTATTACTCACAGGCTGTCTATCTACACCATCCAGCCCACCACAATACAACTGGAACAATTCCGAAAAAATATCTTTTAATCTAAAAAATCAAACATATACATCCACTATAAAAACAGGTAAACAAATAGAACTATGGCAAAGAGCACCACTTGGAGGGGAACAACCACTAAACCCTATAGACCCAAAATTCAGATACAAAAACGGTACAACAATAAACCTAACAACACAACAAAAAGGAGATAGAACCATCATAACACCCCCTACAAACGGAACCATTGCATATACAGCAGAAAAAACCACCCGCAGATTCAGCCAACCAATGCCAGAAACAGGAAGCGTCAAAGTAGTTCTACCAAATAGAAAAGACGCAAGAAACCCTATATTAGGCAGAATATCACCCGGAAACTATGAAATAATCTCAGAAAAACCATTAACAATAAAATGGCAAGAAATACAAAAAGGAACAATAATAGAGATAGGACTCTATGGAAAAAACGACCCAACAATCTTCTATTATTTCATAGCAATACTATCTATTTCAGCTATAATCACTATAATTTACTATAAAAGAAAACTAAAAACTCTAAAAGAAAACGTGAAAAATAAATATAGAAAAAAAACCAAAAATAGATAAAAAACTCTTATTTTATATTTGTGACATTCTCTCTGCTGTAAATGGTGGGGGATTCTAGTAGGGAGGCACTAATTCCCCCTACATAATATGGAGGCTATGAAGGTCTGAGTCCACTCACCAACTTTGTCGTTTTCACACAGAAATCAGGTCAAACCTACCAAGTTCAGGGCAACACCACAGACACCCCTGCTTCCAGCAGAAATCCCTTATCCCAGGTTTGCCGAAAGCCCAACACAAAATATATCGATTTTAAGACTTAAAACTGTAAGAGGGGTCCATTGTACCCCCCACCTAAAAAGGTCCATTGTACCCCCCACCTAAAAAGAAGGAGTCTTATATGCTACCTTACAAACCAACAATTGAATAAAGCCTTAATTGATACAACTTCAATATATTTAATTGCTGAGTTCAATAAGCTTTAAAGATCTATCGTAATGACAGTTTGCAGGATTATCACCTAAAACTTCCTTTATATCATATGATTCTTCAAAATCACATCCTTCAGGTACACAATACTTATATCCAGGACAATCCTGTCTATCACAAGCATCTTCGTTTAAACTGACTACAGCACCTTCAAAAGCTTTTCTTGAATCTACACTAGCCACTATAGGGGCTTCTTCTACCTTTACAGGGGAAACACCCTCCTCGTGTATAAAACAATCAAGTTCTTCTTTCCCGTCAATAATCTCCGTAATACGATATCTCACACCTTCTTCAAGATTTAAACAACTATCCCTATGTGGACATTCACTACACTTCTCTGTTTCACCTCTATATATAAATTCTCTACCTTCTTTAGCTAATAATGTGCCAATTAATGTAGTTTGCATATGTTAAACAAAAATAGACTTCCAATAGACTTAAATCTATCAGACTATTTTTTAAAAAAAAAACAAGTTATTTTATAATATATATTTGAAAAATACTACATATAAAGCTAAATAGGAAAAACAATACAATATCATTTTTAAAAAATTATACTAAATAAAATAAATAATGAATAACTAATTTTTTCTATTTGAGTTTCGTTTTGTTTTTTCTGTTTTTCCACCACAAACTCTACAATTTATTTTTTCATCATAGATTCTTCCACAATCAACACACTTAAACATCCATACAATTTCTTCATCTATACCTTGGTATCGTATAGTTTTTACATCTATACCAGCCATTTTGGCAACATTCTGCATCGAATAATCATCTGTAACCAAAACACCATCTATCTCTAAAGCTACAGCAATAAGTTTTAAATCAACTTTACTAAGATCATCTATATCACCAGATTCCTTTGCCTTTTTTATTATCCTATCTATAGATTCTTTAGAAGGTGATACAACCGCCATACCTTTACCAACCATAACCTCAAAACGGTAAACAGATTCTCTTTTTAATTCCTCTCTAACATCTTTTATAGTTACTGAAGGAATTTCACTAAAACCACATATAAAAGCAGATGAATCTAAAACATACACTTTTTCTTTCTGGCTATAATCCATTAAAGACTAACCGATATAAAAACAGGATTCAGTTTATCTTTCTACCACTATATAATCCTTTACATCTTTCAATTTCTTAGTTGGTATACGTATATATCCATTCTTATCCGATTGATAGACCTCACTACCCCTACTTGTAGGATCCACAACTAGATCATTAAGTTCCCCAGTCTCTATATTACAAGTTACATTATGTAATTCCCCTAACTCCATTCCATCTTCACCCATTACCTTCTTATCCGTTAAATTCATAGCTAACAGCTTAGACATCTTTTAGTTTTTAAAACTTTCCTTTTCTTATTCTTTTCCTTTCTAAAAGTTGACTTCTATACTACCGTGTAATATAGCTAAAATATATCTATCTTTCAGAGGCTGTAACATTTACATAAACCATAAAATATCTCCTCTATTAGTTTGTAAGGGGAAAATAAGACCCCTCTCTTTCTTTAGGAAAGAGAATCTGGATCTAAGTCCTCTATAATATCTATAAACTCAGTTAAATCATTAATTCTATAATCAGGCTCAAAATATACTTCTTCATAATTATTATGTATCCAAACAGTCTTCATGCCAAACTTGTCAGCCATTACAAGATCATCATTCAACTCATCACTAACCATAACAATATCGTCATATCCCTCAGAAACTAATGCATATCCCCTAGGATGAGGTTTTTCCTTCTTAAGTTCACTAGAAACTACTATATCATCAAAAAAATCCTTAATACCAAAATACTCCAAAGACTCCTCTATCCATATCTTCACCTGATCAGTAAAAAGAGCTAAGGAATGATCATCAACCAAATACTCTAATACTTCACGCCTTTCCTCTGGAAAAACATAAGACATCTTCCTATCTTCAAGAAATTTCTCACACCTCCTACTAGAAATATCAGAAAGCCTAGAAAGAACCTCAACAAATTCCTCCTCAGAACCAATAATACCTAAAGAGTAAACTTTATAAGCAATATAGCTTGGATGACTAAGCACAGTATTACCTAAATCCAAAGATGGTTTCTCGTCCATCTCATCCACGATAGTTTCACCATAATCAAAAACTATCCGCATATATACTAAAGTAGAACACCTATATCTTTAGATTTTGGAAGAATAATAAACAAACTATATCCTCTCATTTCTTATAAAAAAATTATATTACCCTAGTTTCTTTAGCGGCTTTTTCTAATTTATCTTCGTCTTTTTGATTAAGTATCGTATATCTCTCAGGCCTTATTTCTTTAGCCATAATAAGGGCCTTTTTTATTTCCTCACTCGAGAATCCAAGCTGTTCAGAATTAATAGGAGCTCCCACAGAATCTAGTGTATCTCTAATTTTTTTCCAGTTATCTCTATGTAGATACATAGAAATTATAGATCCAACACCACATTGTTCTCCATGTAGAGCTCTTTGACTATCAATACTATCCAAAGCATGGGAAAAAGCATGCTCACTACCACTAGCTGGCCGTGAAGATCCTTCCAGACTCATAGCTATACCTGAACAAACAAGTGCTTGTATAACCAATGCAGTTCCTTTTTCGGATTCAGGTTTTATCAAATCACTATTTTCCGTTAATGTAGTTGCAGACGCTTGACTTAATGAACCAGCGTATTTATTATATTTATCTTTACCTATACCGTCAGCAAGCTTCCAGTCTTTTACAGCGCTATAGTTAGCTATTATATCAGCGAATCCACTTGCAGTAAGTTTAAATGGAGCTTTTGATATGATAGAAGTATCAGATATAACAGATAAAGGAGGATCAACCTCAAATGAATGCCTAGTTCCTTTATCCGGAATTGAAGCCCTAGAAGACACAATACCATCATGTGAAGCTGCAGTAGGAACACTAATAAAAGAAATATCTAGGCGATCAGCAGCTACTTTCGCTGTATCTATAGGAACACCCCCTCCAACCCCAATTAAAAAATCTACATTAGAAGCTTTAGCTTTATCCTCTGCCTTTTCAACGGCATCAAACCCAGCTTTCTCAATAATGACTATATCAGAATTTAAAAATTCAGCCACTTTTTTCCCAGCTACCTCTCCAACAGTAGGAGACGTAACAACTAATCCAGTACCCTTAATAGTACCAGATATCTTACTTAACGCTCCTTCTTCCACTACAATTTCATGAGGGAACTTCATATTTTAATTTGAATTCTATCAAGGCTGACACCATATCTATTCTCAATATCCAAATTAAACCTTAAATAGACCTTTAATTAATAATAGTAGAACTTTATTAAGACACCTTCCATTTATTATTAAATATTAAGTGTTTTTGAAGCTAATTTAAGACTTTTTTGAGGGTTTGGACCTATTGGGGACCCAATAACTATTTTATCTACACCAACATCTAGTATTTTATCTATTTTTTCTTTACAGTCTTCAGGAGATCCAGATATAGAAAATGAATCAATCATGTTTTCAGTAACCATAGAAAAAGCTTCTCTAAACTCTGACTGTTTAATTTTTTCCCCTATATCACTAGCTATCTTTTTATCGATTTTATGTCTATCTAATGTCTTCTCTGTTGCCCCAGCCGCCACAAACGCAGCGGTTTTCCTAGATTCTTTTCTTGCTAAACTTCTTTTTTTATCTATTGAAAAAGATGTATATGCTATTATATCTGCATCAGTATCACCTATTTGGTCTATAGACCACTTAAAATCTTTACTATGTGAAGCATTTATAAGTATTCCATCAGCTATATCACTAGCCATGTCAAGCATCATAGGCCCCTGTCCACCAATATATATAGGAATAGAACGTGTGTCATAGTTTAATTTATTTTTCCCAAGAAGCTCCCTAATTGTCTTTACTGCCTTCTTAACTTTTTCTAATGGATTTTCTCGGTTTATACCAATAGAAGAGAGGGTATTAATATCACCTGCACCAATACCCAGCCTAGCTCTTTTTTCACTTAATTCATCCAATGTAGATATAGCACTAGCCATCCAAGCTGGATGTGTATAATATGGATTAGTTACACCAGGTCCTAGACCAACCTTCTTTGTAGCCTCAGCTATTGCTGAGAGAACTACAATAGAATTTCGATTATTATAGTGATCAGTAACCCACACACCACAGAATCCCTCTTTTTCAACTGTTTTAGACAGATCAACTATATCACTTAAAGGATATTCAGGAGTTAACTCTACCTCAAACATCTTACTTTTATCTTCGAACATTTGGCTTATATGTGAGTCGTTCCTATAGAGCTTATGCGAAAGGAAGAATTAGTAAGGCTACATGAACTAATGTCAGAGCTGAAAGAATACTTTGAGGAAAAAGGAGGTAACTTTAAAGAATATGAGGAACTAAGAGTGGAGCCTTCTGATCTACATAGAAGTAAAGAAGAACATAAATACGCTGTATTTGTACTTGGTAAAGAACTCGCAGGATCAATAACAGAAGGAGAACTATCCGAAAGAGCTAGAATAAAAGAAAGAATGGAAGAACTAGCACAAGACACAGAACCCTAATAAAATAATAACTATATAGATGGAAGTTTCGGAACGTCTTCGCAGAGTAGAACCCAGTGCTACTTTACGTATAAGTGATCTAGCCTCCGAACTAGAACAAAAAGGAGAAGATGTAGTCGATCTTAGTGTCGGAGAACCAGATTTTAAAACACCTGAACATATAATAAAAGCAGGAAAAAAAGCATTAGATGAGGGAAAAACCGGATATGCCCCCACTAAAGGAGTTCAGGAATTAAGAAAACTAATATCAAGAAAATTAAAACAAGAAAACAATATAAAAAGAAGCCCAGAAGACATAATAGTCACACCAGGAGCCAAACAAGCCCTATTTGAAACATTTCAAGGACTCATAGACAATGGTGACGAAGTAATACTTTTAGATCCTGCCTGGGTATCATATGAAGCTATGGCTAAACTAGCTGGAGGGAAACTAAAAAGAATTAAGCTAGATCCAAAAAAAGGATTTACACTAAACCAAGAAAAAATAACAGAAAAAACATCAAACAAAACACGTCTTCTAGTAGTTAACACACCATCAAATCCGTCAGGAGCAGTATTTTCAAAAGAAGAACTAAAAACTATAAGAGATCTAGCTGTAGACCATGACTTCTGGGTTATAAGTGATGAAATATATGAAAAATTAATCTATGATACAGAACACATCTCTTTAGCTTCTTTAGAAGGAATGGATGAAAGAACAGTAACAATAAACGGATTTTCTAAAGCCTACTCAATGACAGGATGGAGGCTAGGATATCTTGCAGCTCCCATAGAACTAACAAATGAAATCTCAAAAATACAATCACACTCAGTATCATGTGCAGCTAACTTCGTTCAGCATGCAGGAATAAAAGCACTAGAAGGACCTGAAAAACCTGTACATGAAATGAGAGACAAATTTAAACAAAGAAGAGATATAGCTCTAAACCTACTAGAGGATATAGGAGTTCAGATACCTAAACCACAAGGAGCATTTTATCTATTTATACCTGTTAAAAATGAAAATGATAAAGAAATATGTGAGAATCTACTACAACAAGAAAAAGTAGCCACAACACCCGGTAGTGCATTCGGAATAAAAGGATATATCAGAGTTTCATATGCTAATAGTGAAGACAGAATAAAAGAAGGAATAAACAGAATAAAAAACTATCTATAAAGTATATTTATACTATCTATAAAGTATATTTATATATTGTTGTATATATAAATAATATTTATTAAACAGTAAAACTTAATAAGATAGTATATAATCTTAGATAATACTAGAGATATAAAAATATATGTCTTCGATACAAAAATGTAGAAATAATAATTATTTCCCGTCTAGTAAATGTCCAAATTGTGGAGATAATGGAAAGAAAATAATCAACAAAAAAAATAGAAAAAAACTTTCTAAATTTATGAGTGGTGCCCTACGTCATTTTCCAAAAGATGCAGATATATCAATAAATAAAAAAGGATGGGTAAATATAGAAGATATGCTTTCTTCTATAAAAGAAAAATATAAATGGGCAACAAAAGAAAAAATGAAAGCAGTAATCTCAACAGACCCAAAAGACAGATTTGAAATATTAGATAATCAGATACGAGCTTCATATGGTCACTCAATAGAAATCTCACTAGAAAAAACAATAGACGAAGTACCAAACACACTATATCACGGTACAAAACCATCTAATATAGAGTCCATAATGGAAACAGGTCTACTATCAATGGAAAGACAAGAAGTACACCTATCTAAAACAATCAAAGAAGCAAGAAAAGTAGGGTATAGACATTCAAAAAACCCTACAATACTACAAATAGATTCTAAAAAAATGACAGAGGACGGATTAAGAATAACAAAAAGAGGCAAAGGTGTATACACAACTGATAAAGTTCCTCCAATATATATCTCCCATTATAAATAAAAAATAAAAATATCGAACCAATTAATTTGGGTTCGGGCGGATTCGAACCGCCGATCTCCTCCATGTCAAGGAGGTGTCATGCCTGCTAGACCACGAACCCTCTCTAGGAGATACAAAATAATTACAAATGAATTTAACGATCATCTTCTCCAAACATCAAAAATAAAATATATCCTAACAAAACTATAGGACAGTAGTTTTTCTGGTGAACTTCTTCGACCTCAAGGGTCGAAGGGCTTCCCTCCAGATAAACACCTTCAGACAACCTCGGTATGACAGCCTCGAACGGTTATTTGGAGTGGGGTCGGCTGGTCTCATACAGCCCGACACCCTCCGCCTCAATCTCTCGATGTTTTGAGAGGAGGGAGAGGTCTCTTTTACCTTGCACCGCTTCAACTTAGGATCTCTAAGCCCCTTCACAGTGCTTAATCACTGCCCAACACAAAACTACTTAAGTACTTTGACACAAATTCATCCCCAGGGTCAAGCCCCAAAACACTCTTACTATTCCTTCTGTAGATCTGAAAAGATAGAGAAGAACTTTAAACATTTGACCTTCTCATTAGATATAATGAAAAAGGCTCTTATTTATAATATCCATCGGAGGTTTCTATAAGATAATGATACGTATACTGGCAAATGGAACCTTTGATATCTTACATCCAGGTCATCTATATTATCTTAGAGAATCTAAAAAGCTAGGAGATGAACTGTGGGTTATGGTTGCAAGAGACTCTATGATAGATAAAGAAACTGTAATACCTGAAAGACAGAGGAGAGACATGGTTGAAGGATTGAAGCCAGTAGATAATGCATTACTTGGAAGTGAGGATTCCATCTTTGATCCTCTAGATGATATACAGCCCGACATAATTACAGTAGGTCATGACCAAGACTTCAATAAAAGAAACCTAAAAAACCAATTAAAAAAAAGAGGTTTCAACCCAGATATAGTGAGGATAAAAAAGAAGTCAAAGAAAAAATATGAGATAAACTCAACAAGTGAAATAATAAATAAAATAAAAGAAATTAGATGATGATAAACAAAAATAAGAAAGAGATAAAATACAGCCTACTAAGTATATACTATATTTTATTAATATCAAAATATAGTCAAAAGAGTTCTATTATGTTTTTAAGAGAAAAGATATTAGACAATTAAAGAGAGTTATGAAGGAGGGACTTCAACTACATAATACCCTTTCAGGAAAGAAAGAAAAATTTGAGCCTCAAAAAGAGGGGGAAGTATCGATGTATGTATGTGGCTTGACAGTAAGTGATTCCCCTCATCTAGGACATGCCAGAACATGGATAGCATTTGATATAATCCATCGTTGGCTGGAATATAAAGGATATGAAGTAAAACATGTTGAAAATGTCACAGATATAGACGATAAAATAATAAATAAAGCAAAAAAAGAAGATGTTGACCCTGAAGAAATCGCTTCAAGATACTCTAAAGAAGTTTATGATTCAATGAAGGATTTAAATCTTAAAAGAGTTGATGTAAGACCTCATGTTACGGAACATATCAAAGAAATAATAGAGCTAGTAAAGAACTTAATAGAAAAAGAATACGGATACGAAACCAGTGATGGAGTATACTTTGATGTCAGTAAATTTTCAGAATATGGAAAACTCTCAGGACAAAAAACAGAAAAACTCCAGCAAGGGGAAGAAGACGCAGACAAAAAATCACCAGAAGATTTTGCTCTATGGAAAAAAACCGAAGAAGGACCTAGATGGGAATCACCATGGGGAAAAGGTAGACCAGGATGGCATATAGAATGTAGTGTAATGAGTACACAGCATCTAGGAAAGACAATAGACATACATGGAGGAGGGAACGATCTTGTATTTCCCCACCACGAAAATGAAATAGCACAAACCGAGGGATCAACAGGTAAAAAATTTACAAAATACTGGTTACACACCGGTATGCTACAGGTAGAAAAAGAAAAAATGTCAACATCACTACAAAACTTCTGGACAGTACAAAATGCCTTGGAGGAATACAGTCCAAATGAATTAAGATTCTTTCTACTAGGAGGGCAATATAGATCACCACTTTCACTAGATAAGGAAGCATTAGAAGAAGCAAAAACAAGCTACCATACCCTCAAGGAAACAGTTAAAAACTGTGAAAAGGCAATAGATTCCGGCAAGGCAGAAACAAAAAACATAGATAAAAAGCTAAGAGAAAAAGCCAAAAAATCCAAACAAAAATTCAAAAACGCAATGAATGAAGACTTCAACACACCAAAAGCTATTTCAAGTCTATTCGAACTCGAAAAAACAGTAAACAAACACCTAGAACAAAAAACATACGACTACCAAGGACTATTCAAAGCAAGACAGGTATTCATAGAACTAGGTAAAACCTTAGGAATCCAATTTAGAGATAAACAAAAAACTAAAACAGATGATATAATAAAAAATATACTACAACTACGTGAAAAACAAAGACAAAAAGGAAACTACGAAGTTGCAGACGAAATAAGAGAAACCTTAAAAAAGACAGGAATACAGATACAAGACACAGAAGAAGGCCCCAAATATAGCTTTAAATCCTAAAAATATCAATACACACCACCATATTTCACTAGACTAAAGCTACCTCTATCTTTGATACCCTATAGTAAAATTATTTTACCAAAAATATAAAGATAATATTATCCTTTTTAAGGAGAGATTTTTAATAGAACCAAAGTAAACTCAAAAAGCCCTATCATTGTTAGTGCAATAGCTATTCCGGCAACACCTGTAGGATCAAAAGCACCTGAAAACAAAAATGAAATAGTTATACAGCTACCCCATACTATAGCTCTTTTAGATTTGAACCACACTCTAGATGCTACACCTGTCTTTATTGCAAGAAACATAAGTAATGGTATCTGAAATATTGTCCCCATACCCAATGAAAACATTATTACCAAATCAAAAGTCTCCCTAAGTCCAAGACCAGGGGTGGCTATACCTTCAGAATAGTATAAAAAATAATCAAACAAGATAGGTAAGGCAATAAATAATGAAAAACCCATACCTATACCTAAAAGTACAACTGAAACCGGAACTACAGAAAGAAAATATCTTTTTTCATTAGGATAAAGTCCAGGTTTCATAAATCCAAATGTCTCATATACTAATACAGGTAGAGAAATAGCTATACCTACCATCGCACTAAGCTTAAGTTGGGTTATAACCTTAGATAAGGGATGATAGGTATGAGGATCCAAAGAAACAAAACTATACCAAAGATTCTCTAAGAGAGTACCTGAAAAAAAGAAAGCTAAAATAGCCACGGCGAGAGCTACCGCTGCAACTTTTAATATCCTATATACCATCTCCTCTATATGTTCCGACAAAGGCATCTCTTCATCATGAGACATCAATTATAGTTAAGTAAAGCTACAATGTAACTTTTTCCGATTAAAAGAGGGTTTTATCAATAGCTAGAAAAATATTCGTAAATATTGTTAGTTTTTACTTCTAAGAGAAATTGAATGGTGGACGAAGAGATATTCTATCAAGGCATTGCTGAAATAGCTGAATCATTTAGACAAAATACCCTAAAAGTATTAATAGCATTCATTTTAGGTTTTCTATCTACAGTCATAGCTCTTAGACTATATTTATTTAATGCTATACAGAATCAATCTCTTAGGTTTGCATTAGCAAGAGGATATCAAGTAGAGATAGCATATATAAACCCGTTTGAAGTCATATTATTACAAGCTAAGATAGGTATAATAATAGGGGTTTTATTCGTTTTTCCATTTATAGTATATCCAATCGTAAAACGTAAAGACATATTAAGGTTAAATACAAAAAAAGGCTTTATTATAGGTATAGTAGCAATTATTTTGTTTATCTTAGGTGGATACTATGCCTACTACTTTATGGTACCATTTCTACTTGAATTTATATCGTTTATAGCTGTTGAAGCAGGAGTTCAACCTTTTTTCCGTATTTCTAGTTTTATAAATTTTGTATTTATATATACACTATTTCTCGGGGTGATGTTTCAAATTCCTCTACTTATGGTTATACTCGTTAGAGCCAATATAGTCTCATATAACTTTATACGCCAAAAATGGAGGCATTTCGTAATAGCTACATCTATATTAGCAGCTATTGCTACTCCACCTGACCCTATAACACAGATCACAGTTCTTGGTCCAATAATAATTATATACTTTATAGGAATAATATCAGTAAGAATATTTGCAGCAGACAAAATAAAACAAGAAAAACAACAAAAGAAAAAACAAGAAAAACAACAAAAGAAAAAACAAAAACAATCGGAAAATAAAGGAACAAAACAGAAAGATATACCTATAAAAGATAGTGCGGAAAGCCTTATAGATCAAGAAATAATAGATGTTTTTAAAGCTATAGAAAATGAAATAAAGAGAAGACGTAGAAGATTAATCTTAATATCCATAGTTTCTACAGTAGCCGCATTTTGGTGGTTAGTATTTTTTGGTATAGAAGAAATAATAAACCATACTTTCTCCTATATACCTCAAGATATATCTACTGAAGTATTTACAGTACAGCTAAAAATATTTGAATTACTATTCTTGGTTACTAAATATAGTATCTTGGTGGGCCTGATAGCTTTTATCCTTCCTACACTTTACTATTCTCATAGATCATTAATAAACCATGGAATCATAAATAAAAATATATCCCGTATAAAATATTTCTCCTATATCTTATTTATCTTCATACTATTCATCATAGGAGGAGTTCTAGCATATATAGTTGGCATACCTATACTTATAAGTTTTCTATCTAATTCAATAGTTAGTAATGGAATGAATGCTACCTACTCTATAACGGACCTAGTAAACTTTGTTATTTTAATTTGTATAATAGTAGGTGTTATAGCTGAAATGCCTGCAGCTATGTACTTCCTTGTATCATCTAGAATAGCAGACTATTCAACATTAAAGGAAAAATGGAGACATTTCATTTTTGGTTCCCTTATCATTGGAGCATTAGTTACTGGACCAGATCCATTTACAGCGGTAGCTGTAGCTATACCTCTATCTGTCTTTTATCTTCTATCACTTATTTCTACGAGGATATTATGCAGATCTACAATAAAGAAAACTAGAGAGGAAAGAAAAAATATAACTACTATAGACTAAGAGAGATATTCACCTATCTCTCTGTCAACCTTTTCAATAAACTTCTTAACTAAATTACTAGGTATTTCAGCGCCTGCAGCCCTATCATGGCCACCACCATTCCCATCTACATATCTTGCTGACTTTTGCATTATTTTAGCAAGGTCTAAACCATTTCTTATTAGATGTTTTGGAGCTCTAGCGCTAACTTTCTTTTTCTTATCAGAATCAGCTAGACCAATAATAGGAAGATTAGAATCCACATTATCTATAGAATAACACATCTGGGCTACTATACCTACTACAGTATCTTTTATCTGGTCCTCTAGATCAAACCACTGCATGTTTTCAAGCTTATTAACTCCATTCTGTGAAACTAGATCAACACCTTTACTTAGGGTTCTTCTATGTTTCCTAAGAAGTTTTTGAGCTTCCTTCAATGTGCTCCCCCTTTTTCCTTTACATATTTTAAAACCTATTTCTTGTTCACCATATCTAGCCGTAGAATTTAAAAGAGTTGAAAACTCCTCTATATCCCTTAGCTCAGTTCTTTTAGGTTCTTGCGGTAATATGTATACGTCTCCAATTAATGTTTTAACACCACCAGGATCAACTCCTCTGTTAATACTTTTTTGAACTAAAGAACTAACTACTCTTTTTTTCTCGTTTTTAGATAAATCAACCCAAAAACGCCACCGTCCATTAGATTTAAGATCTATACCAGCATTCTTTAATATTTTTAACGCACCTCTTTTATTACCAGAAACACCAGGTATAGTCGAATTCTGCAGAAGTCTATGAAGCGGTCTAGACTGTCTTCCGAAAATCTGTATATCCTTCTTAGTCTTCAACATCCCGGACTTTTCAGCCTGTTTAACTAAATACCTATTCAGACCCTCGAGAAGCCCATTAGAATTTTGCATATCACCAACAGCACCTAAAACACCCAAATAGGCTAGATCTCTATTATCACCTAGCTCAGAAGCTAAAAAATACGTAGCTCCAGCCCCAGATATCTCTGCAGATCCATCTATACCAAAAACCAAAGGATTTAGATGAAATCTAAAATCATCCCCCATCGGCTGGTGATGATCAACGACTACGGGAATAAACCCATAATTTTTAATTTGGTCTAAAACACCACTACCAAAATCGGTAAACAAAACTGTAGAATAACCTTTTTCTTCAATTTTATCTAGCTCACCAGACCCTAATTTTTTTAAAAACATGACATCATGATCCATCTGTATCCTATCTAATGCCCTAGAAGCTATTCCAGCACTAGCTAAACCATCAGTATCAATATGTGAAACAACCAACAAATCATCGCTATCCTCCAAAAAAGAGGCACAAATCCTAGCTCTTTCCCTAAACCCATCCATACTAATATATTATCATCTATATTCTAGATGTCTTATAAATACAATAACTCTTAAGAAATAGAATTTTAGAAAACACCGAAGAGAAAAAACTAAGATTTAAAAAATAAAACAAAAAAGAAAGAGGTTTATTTGAAAATTGGCTGAACACGAAATTGCTATAATAGGAGGAGGATGTATTGGTTTATCTATCAGTAGACATCTACCAACAGATATAGATGTATGTATAATAGAAAAAGAACATAACCTAGCTCAACATCAAAGTGGTAGGAATTCCGGAGTTTTACATCCAGGTTTTAACTATAAACCAGACAGTCTTAAAGCTGAGCTAGCAGTAGAGGGTACAAAAAGAGCCAAAGACTATGCTAAGAAAAATGATATACCACTGTATGAATGCGGAGTATTAGTAGTAGCCTCAAATAAAAAAGAAATAGAAGAACTTCAAAGATTAAAAAAACAAGCAAATAAAAATGGAGTAAAAACAAAACTAATAGATAAGGATAGAATAAAACAATATGAGCCATATACAGAAGGCGAAAAAGGTCTATATGCACCTGAGGCAGCTTCTATAGACTCCCAAAAATTTGTATATGAGCTAGCGAAAGACGTAGAAAAGTCAGGTGTCTCATTCTATATGGATCATAAAGTTAAAAAAATAGAAAAAGGTCGAAAAATAAAAATCAAAACCAATAAAGGACAAATAAAAGCAGACTATATCGTTAATTCTGCAGGACTATATGCAGATAAACTAGCACATTCGTTAGGTATAGGGAAAAAATATAAAGTAATTCCATTTAGAGGAGACTATTTCGAAATAACACCCTCAAAATCTAACATAGTTAAATCCATGGTATATCCAGCCCCAGACCCAGAACTTCCATTTTTAGGAGTTCATTTCACTCAACGTACAGATGGTAAAGTTATAGTTGGACCAAATGCAGCACTAGCACTAGCAAAAGAAGACTATACAGGTAAAAAAATAAATATATCCGAATTTATATCCACAATATCATATAGAGGATTCTGGAAGCTGATTTCATCGAAAAAAATGATAAAAGCATCCCTCAGAGAACTACATAAATCATATAGTAAAAAAACATTTACAGAAGAAGCAAAAAACCTAATTCCAGACATAGAAAAAAACCATCTATATAGAAGCTATTCAGGAGTTAGAGCCCAAATAGTAAGTAATAAGGGAGAACTAATAAGTGACCCAATAATATTACACTCAGATTATTCAACCCATATATTAAACGCTGTATCACCAGGACTTACCTCATCACTACCATTTGGTGAAAAAATAGCTAAAAAAATAACAGAAAAACAATCTGAGTGATTTCTCGTTGCTCTAAAGTGTGGGGTTTCTAGAGAAGTTTTCTTTAAAATTCCACTATGTGGGGTTTATTCTCTGTGGTGTGTCCACAATGTGCTTTAGACTTTACTCTCTAAGAGGATTTCAGGGTTTACCGTTGAATCCTTTCGATTCTTGTCCACGCGTATTATAAGCCCGTGTTGGCGTTAGGGGGGGTTGGTTTTGTTGATAAGGCAGTAAACCCCACCAAACTACCATATAAACCACCATACAACGCAAAGTTACTTAATATTTGCTAAGAGGACCGTATACCCCCACCTAAAAAGTAGGACTCCCTACAACCCCCCCCATACAAACCCCCCATAAGATAGTATAGTATGGAAATATAGCAAACAATTTATTTTTTAAGATGGTCTATATACTAGTCTAAATTGGTAAAAATATCTAGACAACTTAGAAAACTCCTTGAAGATACTGAAATACTTTTACATTTATCTGCTCTTTTTTTAGTTTCATTAGTTATTATTATAGCTTCTGAGATATCGAATCTTAGTTTTTTTCCAATCCTTCTTTTTCCCCCAATAGCATCAGCAGCTTTTATAGTCTCTTATGATCCTGAAAGTGAGTTTTCAAACCCTAAAAACATAATATTTGGATTGACATTAGGAGCACTATCTGGATGGATATCACTAGAAATATTAGGTTTTGAAGTTCCAGCATATATACTATCTATATTTCTTTCAGGAATTCTAACTTGGATTTCATCGACAGAAAACCCTAGCGCATATTCAGCTGCGGTTTTAGCTATATTTTCAAGAGAATCAATACTCTATGTTATAGCTATCTTCCTATCTTCGGTGCTTCTTGGTTTTGTTTCTTATATATGGAGAAAGTTCTATGAAGGAAGAGCTAATTACCTATATGAATCAACTAAAGAAGAGTGCATACTGTCACCATATAGTCCTATCTATACAGATATTGCTGGACATATTGCTAAAAAACATGGTAAAGGAGGTGAGGTAGTTATATTGGAATCAGGTGAAGTATCAAAGGAAAAAATAAAAGAAATAGAAAAAACTGCAAAAGATCTTGAAGAAAAATTCAAGATAAGGACAGAAATATCTATAATAGAAGAAAAAACACCTAAATCAGTCTTAGATGTAGCGGAAAGATATTCATGTGATAGTATAATATCCCCATGGAAAGACATGGAATCCACCCAAAAACTATTTGGGGGAAAATGTGACGTTTTAGCGATACATGGACTTGATAAAACAAAAAATAGAAGATGGGAGGACTCTCTGGTACCAGTAAGAGAAGAAAACGAACTATCTCACCTAATGGTCGAAATAGCCTCCAGGATTACAGATACAGTAGGAGTTTTGAAGATAATAGATAACTCGAAAGAATTAAGAAAAGCTGAAAAAGAACTAGAAGAACTAATAGACGGATTTCAAGGTAACTTTGAAACTAGAGTAAGAAAAAAAACAGACACTATTGAAAAATCTATAAAAAAATTATCTAAAGGATATGATATACTAATAATAGGGGCCTCTACAGACAGAACAACAGTGTCAAGAATTATATCTACTCCTCTTATGAATAAATTAATAGAAGAAATGGATATACCCATAATTATAGTTCACAGCGCAAAAGCTTCTAGACCTAGTATTATACCTACACCAAAAAAGATTAGAACCATCTTTAGAAGAAAAAAACAGAAACCATCCAAAAAAGAAAAACATAATATATAGATATATCCAAACAACCCCCTCTATCTTATACTTTATAGAATACAGAATCAGCTATAGAGTAACTATGAAGAAAGAAACCTATATATTTCAAAATTAGTTAATATACTTTCTTATTTCTCTATAGATTATTATTATCCATTAAAGATGAATTAGTTTTATTGGGTTGACTTACTATTCCAGTCAATAATGGATGGATATCTAGCACTAGAAGGAGAAAGAATAGTTGAAGCTAGGGGGATGGTGTCTGGAAAGACACATGGAGAATTAGTATTTACAACGGCATATACAGGATATGAAGAAAGCCTAACGGACCCCTCATATGAAAAACAGGTACTTGTATTTTCATATCCTCTCATTGGTAATTATGGTGTCAGAGAGGAACGTTTCGAAAGTGAGAGAGTGCATCCAACAGCAGTAATAGCAAGAGAACTAACGGAAGATATAACAAAATGGTTATCTGAACAAGAAGTACCCGCAATAGACCATATAGACACAAGAGAACTAGTTCTGAGGATAAGAGATGAAGGAGCTATGAAGTGTGGAATTGCTGTAGGAGATGTATCACATGATGATGCATTAGAACAATTAGATAAATGCAGACATATGAGCGAACATAAAAACATAGGAAAAGAAGTGAGTATAGAAAAACCTAAAATATATAATAAAAATGGTAATGGGCCAGAAATAGCTCTAATTGATTGTGGAGCGAAAGGCTCTATAATTGATTCCTTAATACAAAGAGGTTCAGTAGTTCATCTCCTCCCCTATGATACATCTAGGTCAGAGATAAGAGAAATAAAACCAGATATACTTTTCATATCTAATGGCCCGGGAGACCCGGCTAACTTTGTAGAAACAGAAAACTTAATAGATGAACTAGCAGGAGACATCCCAATAGCAGGTATATGTCTTGGACAACAAATAGTAGCGAGAGCTCTAGGTGGAAAAACAGAAAAAATGAGGTTTGGACATAGAGGTGCTAACCAGCCAGTAAAAGACCTTAGAACAGATAAAGTATTTATGACAACACAAAACCATGGATATATGGTTTCAGATCCCGGATCCCTAAAACTAACCCAAAAAAATGTAAACGATGACACATCAGAAGGACTAGACAGCAGGAAACTCAATATAATAACAAGACAGTACCACCCAGAAGCCCATCCAGGACCAAGAGACACTCTAAGCTTCTTTGATGACGTCGTAGACCTAGCAAAAAACAAGTGAACTACCCCTACCTAACTCACTTTGTTCATGATGGAGGAGCTTCCCTGTTCAACCACCAAGCTTAGAGAAACAAAAATCTCCCCAGAGGTCTTTGGTGTCCAAAAGGCTTAACTTCCGACATGCCCTGCCCTATAAGATCTATTGCTCTATTCAAGATATTTATAGAGGCGTTTAAGTCACGGTCTGCCTCCAAACCACGCATTCCACATTTGTGGGTTCTTTCCGATAGAGGTTTCTCCCCTTTGTTATCACAGTTTGGGTTTGAACAGTTCTTAGTGGTGTTTTTTGGATTTATCTCTATTATTTGCTTGCCAGCTTGTAAATGCATTTGTAAACAAGCATAGAGATAAATTCATTCCAACAATCAGAGATTTAAGGAAGGAAACTTACCGCTCCCCATACAAACCCACATAAGCTAAACAACAATCTATTTTATTATATCTAAAAAATATCTAAAAAGCTATATATAAGAAAAGATATCTAAGCTTCAGTTATTTCACTTACTTCTTCTCTCATTTCTTCTCCTTCTATATCTATAGGATATTTTTCTGAAACACAACCCGTACATAGGTTGTCTAGGGACATAGATAGAGCTTCAGATATTTCATCTAGGCTAAGATATTCTAGGGAATCCGCTCCAACATGCTGTTCTATATCTTCTAGGGATCTGTCACTGGCTATGAGTTCATCTCGTGTCTTCATATCTATACCTAGATAGCATGGGGCACGTATTGGTGGAGATCCTATACGCAGATGAACTTCTTTAGCTCCACTTTCTCTGAGGAGTTTAACAAGTTGTTTAGAAGTATTTCCTCTAACTACTGAATCATCGATTAATGTGACGCTTTTTCCGTCTACTCTAGATTTTATAGTATTAAGCTTCATCCGTACTGCTTCTTCTCTTCCATCAGGCATTATGAATGTTCTTCCAACATATCTGTTTTTCATTAACGCTTCCGCGTAATCTATTCCACTTGCTTCTGCGTATCCAGCAGCAAATGAACGGCCAGAGTCAGGTACAGGAGAAACAACATCTGTGTCAACCCCATATTTTTCATATAATAATCTTCCAAGTTTCTGTCTAACATCATATACTAATCTATCATCTATTTCGGAATCAGGTCTAGCGAAATAAACATATTCGAAAAAACAATGCGCATGTCTATCTTGAGATAAAGTATAGCTTGAGAACCCATCCTCATCGAGTATTATCATTTCTCCAGGTTTTATATCCCTAACTTTTTCACCACCTAGAGTATCTATGGCTACAGACTCACTGGCAACTATATGTCCATTATCTAGTCTACCTATACATAAAGGACGAATCCCTAACGGATCTCGTATAGCAATTACTGTTTCATTATACATTAAAACCAGAGAGTATGCTCCTCTAATTCTATCTAAGGTTTTTTCAATAGATTCTGAAAGACTGGAATCTATAAGGTTTCGTGCTAGTTCATGTACTATTACTTCTGAATCACTAGATGTAGTAAATGCATGGCCTAGTTCTTCTAGGTTTTCTCTTATTTTTTCGCTATTAACAAGCTGTCCATTATGAGCTAACGCTAGAGAACCTTGTTTTGAGGTGACAGTAAAAGGATGATATGCATCAGTAGAATCACTAGTATCATAGCGTACATGTCCTATACCTGCCCCTCCTCTTAGAGATTCTAGGTCACTCCTTTCAAAGATATCAGATACTAGCCCAGGACCTTTTTTAGAGTGTTGTCTAAAACCATCGTATGTAGTTATACCAGCCCCTTCCTGGCCTCTATGCTGTAATGCATATAGAGCTCTATAAACTGAAAAGGCAGCATCTTCATCAGTTCTAACACCAACTACCCCACATTTTTCATCCATTATCCCCACCGTTGTTTAGTTTTAGGTCGGTCATCTATAGGGACTACTTCAAGATCTCTTCCACTTTCACGATCTCTAAGACTTTCCAATACCGCGTTAGCACTTGCTTCAGTGGAAAAATAAGATATACCTTCTTCAACAGCACATTGTAGAACCTCTAAGTTTCTTGAAAAAACTATATCAACTTCACCATTACGTATAGCTTGTATAGGATTATCAAAATCTATGATATCATAATAGTTTTCTAGTCCTTCCACATCAAGATCTACTATAGCAACACCATTTTCAGGTAGAGGACGATTTATCGCCTGCTGGGCTTTCTCATATGCTTTCCCAAAAGAAGACGCAGTACCCATAACTTCACCCGTAGATTTCATTTCAGGGGCCAATCTAGGATCACTATTAGGTAGGCGGTCAAAAGGTAAAACTACTTCTTTTATACTTGTTTTTTCAGGTATTTGTTCTTCAACATCTATTTCATCTAAAGAGACACCAGCCATAACTTTAGCTGCTATCTTAGCTATAGGAACATCTGTTGCTTTACTTACAAATGGTACAGTACGAGAAGATCTAGGGTTTGCCTCCAACATATATATTTTACCATCCTTTACAGCTAACTGAACATTAAGCAACCCAACAGAATTTAATGCCTTTGCTGTCTTTTCTGTAACCTCTCTTACACGACGCATAGTATCCTCATCAAGAGACCTAGGAGGTATAACACAGGCAGAATCCCCAGAATGTACACCAGCACTTTCTACATGTTCCATTATTCCACCCATCAATATTTGTTCACCATCAGACACAGCATCTACATCAAGTTCCACTGCATTTTCAATAAATTCATCAACTAAAACAGGCTGGTCAGGGCTTACCTTAGCAGCTTCTTCGATATATGTTAAAAGTTCATCTTCATTTTCTACTACCTCCATAGCTCTACCACCTAAAACATAACTTGGACGAACCAATACTGGATATCCAATTTCTTCAGCTAACGATATAGCCTCTTCTTTACTTGCTGCAGCCCCACCATCAGGTTGTTCTATACCTAACCCCTCCATTAATTCATTAAAACGATCTCTGTTTTCAGCTAGATCAATAGAATCAACCGATGTACCAAGTATTTCACAGTCTAGATTCCTTCTCTTTATTTCTTCTTCTAAGGGACGAGCCACATCCACAGATGTCTGTCCACCAAACTGCACCATAACTCCATCAGCATTCGTAGATCCTATTATGTCAGCTATTTCTTCTGCAGTTATAGGCTCAAAGAACAAACCATCGGATGTATCATAGTCTGTTGAAACAGTTTCAGGATTGTTATTTACCACATATGCATCTATACCAAGCTCTTTTAACGCACGAACAGCATGTACAGTACAATAATCAAACTCTATCCCTTGACCAATACGTATTGGACCTCCACCAACTATGACTACACTCTCGTTTTCTCTTGAAACCTGTATCTCATCACTATATATATTTGAAGACTCTCTTGCTGAATAATAATATGGAGTAGATGCAGCGAACTCTCCAGCACAAGTATCTACTTGTTTATATGTTCGTTTTGGAGTTCTTTCTTCTATTTCATCTATATCTTTATTGTTGCCCAATTCAGTGATTTCTTTGTTTGTAAATCCCATTTCAGCTGGAGTTACAAAATCACCATTTTGAGGTGCTTCAGAGGCTTCCGCTATCTTTTTATATCGTTCAAGATACCATGTATGTATACCTGCTAGATCGGATACTTCATCAACAGAATACCCCCTAGTAAAAGCTTCTAGTATAGCATATGAACGATCAGGAGTTGGAGTCTCAAGATACGACTTCTTCAACTCACTATCTTCTAATTTTTCTAAGTCTACTTTAGGATTATAATCAGAAGAACGAAGAGCCTTAAGTAGAGACTCCTGGAAAGTACGTCCAATAGCCATGGCTTCACCTGTAGACTTCATCGCTGTAGTAAGTTCGAACTTAACTTCACGGAATTTATCTTTAGGCCAACGAGGGATTTTAGTGACTATATAGTCTATTGCAGGTTCAAAGGCTGCAGTAGTCTCACCAGTAATTTCGTTTTCTATTTCATCTAATCTTTTACCTAGAGAAATCTTAGCAGCAACCCTAGCTATAGGGTATCCTGTCGCCTTCGAAGCAAGAGCAGAAGAACGTGACACTCTAGGGTTAACCTCAACTATCATATATTCACCACTTGGTGTTCCATCATCATGCCATGCGAACTGTATATTACATCCTCCCTCAACCCCGAGCTCTCTTATTATATCCAGTGCAGCAGATCTCATCTCTTGGTGAGCGTCATCAGGTATTATCTGGCTTGGAGTAACAACAGTTGACTCACCTGTATGTATACCCATTGGGTCGATATTTTCCATATTACATACAATTATAGTTGAATCATCACCGTCACGCATCACCTCATATTCTAGTTCTATCCATCCAACAATAGACTGGGTTATCTGTACCTCATTATTCCTAGAGAGATGAATACCTTTACGAACTCTTTCTTTTAGTTCATCTATATTATCAATTACTCCACTCCCACTACCACCTAGAGTGTATGCTGTACGCATAATAACTGGGAGACCTCCTACAGCTTCAACTGCATCTTCTACTTCATCTACACTCTGTACAGTTTCAGAGATAGGTACAGGCTGATCGATAGACACCATCCGCTCCCTGAAACTTTCCCTATCTTCAGTAGCATAGATTGTTTCTATAGGAGTTCCCATAAGTTCAACTCCATATTCATCTAATATTCCTTGCTCCGCTAGCTCTGCAGTTACATTCAGACCTGTCTGTCCCCCAAGACCTGCTATTATACCATCAGGGTCTTCCTTTTTTATTATTTCAGTTATTATTTCAGGAGTTATCGGCTCTATATAGACTTCGTCCGCAGTCTCAGGATCTGTCATTATAGTTGCAGGGTTAGAGTTTACAAGAACAACTCTAGCTCCCTCCTCCCTTAGAGCCCTACACGCTTGGGTTCCAGAGTAATCAAACTCAGCTGCCTGTCCTATCTGTATAGGGCCACTCCCTATAAGAAGGACAGTTGGACCATTGTTCATCTGTTGTCCGTCTATCTTCCGACAAGATAAGTCTCACGGAACAAGATAACAAAAAAAATAAATAGATCGAACAAAAACCCTAAGCCTTCACCTAATTCAGCCTACAAATAAATCAAAACTAACCAACTCAAATAAATACAATCTGACACCCCCACTATAAACCACAAAGTCTTACAAGCTTCCAATATAGTTATGAAAGAACCACCTACAAAAATTCACCAAAAATAGCATAAATACAAAAGAAGATAAAGTATATATTTTTTATTTTACTGGGATAAATACCGATATAGACTAAAAAATATATAGGACAGAAAGATATGGAGAATAAAATCAGAATTGTTTTTGAAAAAGACCCGTTTTTCTAGCATGCCCAAATTTATTTTTGTAACTGGAGGTGTTATGTCCGGTTTAGGGAAAGGAACTATAGCAGCCTCAACTGGACGTCTCCTAAAAAATTCTGGAGTGGAAGTCACTGCTGTCAAGATAGATCCATATCTAAATGTTGACGCAGGAACTATGAGCCCATATGAACATGGAGAAGTTTTTGTATTAAAGGATGGTGCTGAAGTTGACTTAGATCTCGGTAACTATGAACGTTTTTTGGATGTTGAACTAGATTCTGACCACAATATAACTACTGGAAAAGTATATAGAGAAGTAATAGAGAGTGAAAGACAAGGAAAATACCTAGGGAAAACAGTACAGATAATACCACATATAACAGACGAAATAAAAAGGAGAGTTGAAAAAGCAGCAGATGGGTCCGAAGTATGTATCGCAGAACTAGGGGGTACTGTTGGAGATATAGAAGGAATGCCATTTTTTGAAGCTCTAAGACAGTTTAGAGATGAGGTAGATTCCCTGCTAATACATGCCACCCTAATTCCTACTACTGTAAAAGGAGAACAAAAAACAAAGCCAACCCAGCATAGTGTAAAAGAACTTAGACAATTAGGTTTAAAACCAGATGTAATAGTAGGAAGATCAGAAAAACCACTAGAAAAAGAAGTAAGAGAAAAAATAAGTCTCTTCTGTGATGTTCCTTCAAAAGCAGTAGTTAGTGCACCAGACGTAGAAGATGTATATGAAGTACCATTAGTACTCGAAGAAGAAAAAATAGACGACTATATCACATCTAAACTAGAAATCGATATAGACCAACACAATACAGAATGGCGAGAAGCAGTAACAAAAAACCCGGAAAAAACAACAAAGGTAGCCCTTGTTGGAAAATACGACTTCGAAGATGCATACCACTCAGTACATGAGGCACTCAAACATGCTGGAATAGAAAACAAAACCGACATAGAGGTTATATGGATTGACTCCCAGAAACCTAGACCTAAAAAAGACAAGCTTAGAAAAGCAGAAGCTATAGTAGTTCCAGGAGGATTCGGAGAGCGAGGAGTGGAAGGAAAAATATCTGCAATAAACTACGCAAGAAAAAATAACACACCATTTTTAGGGCTTTGTTTTGGTTTTCAAATGTCAATTATAGAATATGCTAGAAACGTAGCCGGACTAGATAGAGCTTATTCCACAGAAATAGGAGATGGAAAACATCCAGTTGTAGATCTACTACCAGACCAAGAGAAAAAAGAAGAAATGGGAGGGACAATGCGTCTTGGAGATAAAAAAACTAAAATAAAGAAAGGAACACTAGCATACTCACTATATAAACAAAAAGAAATAAACGAAAGACACAGACACAGATACGAAGTTAATCCAAAATACGTGGATACATTAAAAAATGAAGGATTAGTTTTTTCGGGAAAATCTAAAGAAGGTCTCGTAGAAATATTAGAACTCCCAAACCATCCATTTTTCCTAGCAACACAATTCCATCCTGAATTCAGATCTAGACCCACAAGTCCAAGCTCTCCATTTGTTGGTTTTATAGAAAAAGCAATAGAAAAATAAACTATCTTATCCAAACATAAACAAGTTATTCCAAGACAGAAAAAACAAGATACATGACTATATAGATAAAGCCATCCGTAAAATCATTGATTACTGTATCGAAAACCAGATAGAAAAGTCCTTGTAGGGGATGGTAAAGGATGAAAGCAAAACATAGATTTTGATGATAATACAAATCAGAATTTTGTACAGATACCATTTAATAGATTTAAACAAAAACTCAAACATAAATTAGAACTCTACAATATAAAGTTTGAATTAGTAGATGAACAATATACATCAAAACACAGCTTTTTTGATGGAGAAGATGTTGAAAAGAAAAAACAAGATAAGTATTTAGGGAGGCGTATAGAGCGAGGATTGTTTAAGACTGACAATGGTTGGCTAGTTAATGCTGATTTAAACGGAGGTTAAATATTGCAGAAAAATATTTTGTTGGTATAGATAACCCTGAAATCCTCTTAGAGAGTAAAGTCTAGAGCGCGTTGTGGCTACGCCACAGAGAATAAACCCCACATAGTGGAATTTTAAAGAAAACTTCTCTAGAAACCCCACACTTTAAAGCAGCAAGAACTCACTTTCCAATTATATATTTTTTTAACAAAATAGAGAATATAAATAGAGATAGGAGGTCCGTATTTTTTTATATATTAGGTTTCTTTTGTTTGTTTCTTGTTTTCCAGTTCTTGTCTTAGAGATTTGTTGACTTTCCCAGGATCTATACTTCCACCTGTTTTTTCCATTACTTGTCCAACAAGATAGTTTATGGCTTTTTTTTCTCCATTGATGTAGTCCTGTGCAGCGTCAGGATTTTCTTCTATGGTTTCACGTACAACATTTTCTGCTTTAGCTCCTTGGTCTTTTGTTAGTTTTTCTTTTTTTACTATTTCTATTGGTGGTATAGAATTATCAAGCGCTTTTCTAAGAGCTTCTACTGCACTTCTATCTGTTATCTTGTCTCCTTCAATTAATTTAAGTAGTTCAACAAATTCCTGGTATTCTATACTATCTATTGACATATCCCTATAGTTTAGTTCCCGTAGAAGTTCATCTGCAACCCAGGTGGAAGCTATTTTTGGATTTATTTCTTCTGTAATTTTTTCATAAAAATCAGCTATAGATTTTTTAGAAGTTAGTTTTTCTGCTTCTTCCTCAGATATACTATATTGTTTTTGTATTCTTTCCCTTCTTTTTTCCGGAAGTTCAGGTAGTTTTACAGTTTTTTCTATAGGGTTGGTGTTTATATCTGGTAGGTCTCCTTCCTCGAAATAACGATAATCATGTTCCTGTTCTTTTTGGCGTAGACTAGTAGTAATTCCTTTATCTTCATCATAATGACGTGTCTCTCTTTCTATTTCTGTTCCTCGTTTTATAAGGTTTTTCTGTCGTGTTATTTCATAGGATAGAGCTTTCTCCACTCCTTTAGTAGATCCTATATTTTTTACTTCTGCTCTTTTCCCACTTAAAGAAATATTTACATCAACACGTAAAGCTCCATTTCGTTCCGCATCAAAAACATCCAGATATTCAAGTATTTCTCTTAATTTATCAAGGAATGCCCTAGCTTGTTTTGGAGAAGAAAAATCAGGTTCGGTTACAATCTCTACAAGTGGTACACCAGACCTGTTATAGTCAACTAATACGTTATTTTTACCGGCTCCTTTGTGCACTAAAGCCCCTGGATCCTCTTCTATATGTGCTCTCCTTATATCTACAGTGTTTTTTTTGCTGTCTACCTCAAAAGTGATTTCTCCTTTTTCAGCTATAGGTCTATTATACTGAGTTATCTGGAAGTTCTTTGGAAGATCAGGATAAAAATAGTTTTTACGGTCAAACTTAGTATTTTCAGCAATATCACATTCTAATGCCTTCCCTATCTTTATAGCATAATCTAATGCTTTTTTATTAACTACAGGTAAAGAACCGGGAAGACCCAAACAAACAGGACAAACAGAAGAATTAGGGTTGTCTGTATCATAATCAGTAGAACACCCACAGAAAAGCTTTGTGTCCGTATCTAGCTGGACATGTATTTCTAAACCTATAGTTACATCATAACCATCATCCATATCTGGGTTTGTGTAGAAGACCATAAAAGTATGTCGAGCTTAGCTGAGAATAGATGACTAGAGTTACGTCTCAAGACGTAGAAAAGATAGCTGATCTCGCCCAGCTAGACCTAGAAAATCCGGAAGAATTTGTAGAAGGATTCAACGAAATATTAGATTATTTTGAAGAGCTAGATGAAATCCCAGAAACAGTAAACATAGATGAAGAATTTGAAAACGTAGTTAGATCTGATGAAATAAAACATGGAATAACCCACAGTGATGCCATAAAAAACGCAGCAGAAACAGAGGATGGATATATAAAGTCAAGCTATGAGCAAAGATAGATATAACTCATTCATAAATAAATGTAATATTGGAGGCGGGGAAGGTAGACTTGAAGACCTTAAGATTGGAATAAAAGACAATATCTCAACAAAAGGAATTGAAACCACCTGCGGATCAGAAATACTTAAAGGATATATACCCCCATTTGATGCTACAGCAGTAAAGAGAATCAAAGAAGAAGGAGGGAAGATAGTAGGAAAAACAAATATGGACGAATTTGGAATGGGTAATACAACAGAAACAAGTGCATATGGACCTACTAAAAACCCAATAGATGAAGACTATGTACCAGGAGGATCTTCTGGAGGAAGTGCAGCAGCTGTAGCATCAAAACAAGTAGATATAGCTCTAGGTACAGACACAGGAGGATCCGTCAGATGTCCATCAGCTTTCTGTGAAATCATAGGCCTAAAACCAACATATGGGCTTGTCTCACGATATGGTCTCATTGCATATGCAAACTCACTAGAAACTATTGGCCCAATGGCTAGATCCATAGAAGATATCGCTTTAATGCTAGATGTCATATCAGGAAAAGACAAAAAAGACGCAACATGTAACAAAGAATCTGAAAACTATCTTAAATCTATAAAAAACCACCAAATAAAAAACTTGGATGTTGGAATACCTAAAGAACTTCTAGACAGAGAAGACATGAATATAGAAACCGAAGTCGAAGAGGTCTTTAAAGATTCTCTAGATGATATGGAAAAAAAAGAAGTGTCATCAAAAAATATCTCTATGCCTTCTCTAAAATATTCTCTTTCATCATATTATGTAATCGCAACTGGAGAAGCATCTAGTAATCTAGCCAGATACGACGGAATAAGATATGGTAAAAATGAGGGATCCATAAAACAAACAAGATCAAATTTTGGTGAAGAAGTGAAAAGAAGAATAATGCTTGGTACATACGGTCTAAGTGAAGGTTACTACGGTAAATACTACCAAAAAGCTCAAAATGCAAGAAAGCTAGTTAAACAGGACTTTGAAAAAGCTCTAAACAAAGTCGACATAATAGCTACCCCAACTATGCCTGTCACCCCATTCAAAATTGGTGAATCTATGTCCCCAATCCAAAACTATCTAGCCGACATAAACACTGTTCCAGTAAACCTAGCAGGAGTGCCCTCAATAAGTATTCCATGCGGAAGAGTAAACGGACTTCCTGTAGGAATCCAATTAATATCCGGTAAATTCGAAGAAACAAAACTATTAAAAACTGCAAAACTATTCAGAAAAACACTAACCTAAAAACAGAATAATAAATCTATTTAATAAAAAATTAAGCCATCAAATAAAATATCCATCAGATAGAATATATATATCATAAATTTATCAAACTATATATATGGTTTATATAGGGACAGTATTTTCTAATTGATTGAGGCTGTCATACTTCTTAGTAGTTTTATGCCGTCTTCACTTCCAAGATATGTATCTGTAGCTCTTTCAGGATGTGGCATCATTGAAGCTATATTGTTTTGTTCTCCAAGTATACCTGCAAGGTTTTGGATGCTTCCATTTGGGTTTGAGTCTTCTGTAGCTTCACCATTTTTATCTACATATCTGAAAAGAGGTTTTATATTTTTATCTTCAGATATATATCTTCCTTCAGCATGGGCTATTGGCATATCTATTATATCACCTTCATCAAAATATCTAGTAAAAGGAGTGTTTGAGTTTTCAACTCTAAGTTTTACTCTTTCACATTGAAACCTAGAGGATATATTTGGAGCATATGCACCAGGAACAATTCCAGATTCACATAATATCTGTGCTCCATTACATATACCTAATACTGGTTTCCCTTTTTTTGCTATTTCTTTAACGTCGTCCATTATAGGAGTGTTAGCAGCAATAGCTCCAGCTCTAAGGTAGTCACCATAAGAAAAGCCACCAGGCAATATAACACCATCAAACCCTTTTAAAGAATCTTTATACCAAACTAACTTTGAATCTATATCTATTTTATCTAAGGCCTTTTTTACATCCAGATCACAGTTAGAGCCACCAAACTGCAGTATAGCTATCATTCTATAGATATTTCATATCTATGTATAGTAGGGTTAGCTAGAAGTCTTTGACACATTTCTTCAGCTTCATCTCTAGCTTTTTCTCTGTCTTCAACATCTATATCAAAACTGAACTCTTCTCTACGGTTTAGATCATCTATATCAAACCCAAGACGCTTCAAAGATCTTTCTATTGTCTTTGCCTCAGGATCCATGATACCCTCTTTTAAATATACACTAACAACAGCTTTATATGTCATCTTTAACCAATTTTTTCACTTAAATACAAATTCGTATTACAGAGTATTTAACAATTATTTAATAAAAGAAAAAATATTTGGGTTGTCAAAATACTAAAAATATATTAGATATTTTTGGTTGTTTTTTGTTTATATATTTGGAGTTAATTGGAGTGGTTTACAAAGATAGGTTCCTATTTAGTATATAGAAAAAACATTGAATAAATAAAATATGGTTAACAGTGATGATTTAAAGTTAATTGAAGATAGAATAGGTAGAAAACCTAACAGTATAGAGAAGGGGCTTTTTGAACAGTTATGGAGTGAACATTGTGCTTACAGATCCTCACGTGGCTTTCTTAAAGATCTTCCCGTGAAAGGAGATAATGTTTTGGTGGATCCAGGAGATGATGCAGGAGTTATAGATGTTGGTGGGGAGAAGATAGCATTAGGTATTGAGAGCCATAATCATCCAAGCTATGTGGATCCATATAATGGAGCTGCTACAGGTGTTGGAGGTATAGTTAGAGATATTCTTTCGATGGGGGCTCGACCTATTGCTCTCTTTGATTGTTTATATTTTGGAGAATTTGAACAAGAAGAAACAAGATATCTATTTGAGGGGGTGGTAGAAGGAATATCAGATTATGGGAATTCGATAGGTGTTCCTACAGTGGGTGGACAAGTGTTCTTTGATGAAGGATATGAAGGTAATCCATTAGTAAATGTAGCATGTATCGGTAGAGTTGAGGGAGATATTTTGACGGGTGGTCTTAAAGAAGAAGGAAATAAACTTATTTTAGTGGGTGCAGCTACTGGACGTGATGGCCTTGGAGGTGCTTCTTTTGCTAGTGAAGAACTTGAAGAGGATGCTGAAATAGAAGATCGATCTTCTGTACAGATAGGGGACCCATATACTGAGAAGCTACTAATAGATGCTACTTTAGAGATTAAAGAACATATAGAAGCAGCAAGAGACCTTGGTGCTGCAGGCTTGGGTGGAGCCTCATGTGAGATGGCTGCAGACGGTGGTCTAGGAGCTAATATATACCTAGATAAAGTTCATCTTAGAGAAGATCTAGATCCATTAGAGATACTTTTAAGTGAATCTCAAGAGAGGATGTTGTTTGAAGCTAGAGAAGAAGAAATAAAATATATTGAAGAAAAAGCTGAAAAATACGATTTAGAATCTAGTGTCATAGGAGAAGTTACATCAAATGGAAAATATACGGCATTATTTGAGGGGGAAACAATAGTAAATTTACCCGCAAAATTCGTTGCTGAAGGCGCTCCCTTAAATAAATTAGAAGTCAAAAAGACTAATAGAAACCTAGAACAGAAAGCTAAAATCGAAGATAGAAATGATATACTAGATATTTTATCTTTCCCTAATAACGCATCTAAAAAGTGGATATATAGGCAATACGACCACGAGGTAGGTACAAAGACATTAGTTGGTCCTGGAGATGATGTAGCAGTATTAGATATATTCGATGAAATACTAGAAAGAAAAGAAGGAAAAGCATTGATGACATCTTCCGGATGTAATCCAGCTAGAGTCTATAAGGATCCATATAAAGGAGGTAAAGAAGCAGTACTAGAAAATATAATAAATATAGCAGTTAAAGGAGGGAGGCCTATCGCAATGGTTAACTGCCTTAATTTCGGCAGCCCTGAAAACCCCGAAATATATTGGGAACTAAAGAAAACAATAAAAGGAATGGGGGATGCAGCCGATGATTTTTCTATACCAATAATAGGAGGTAATGTGTCACTTTATAATGAAACACATATACAAAACACAGAAAAAAGAGGAGCTATAAAACCCACCCCAACAGTTGTAGTAGTAGGTAAAGGACCTATAGACCCACCAACTATAGAACTCAACAAAAAAGGAGATATACTATTAATAGATATAAAAGAACCTAGAAAAAAAGATATAGAAAACCTATCCAGAACTATAAAAGATCCTTCAGTTTCAGCATCACATGATATATCAAAAGGAGGATTAATAGTAAGTCTAGCTGAAATGTCTAAAAAGCTAGGGGCTACAATAGATATCGACAGAACTGAAAAATTATTCAATGAAACCCCTGGAAAAGCAATCATAGTAACAGACAAACCAGAAAAGATAGAAAGAAAAATCAACCCACTAAAAACCGAAAAAATAGGAAAAACAAAAAAATCAGGTCTTGAAATAAAAACCCCTAATAAAACAATAAATATAGACCACGACAAAATAAAAGAATCACTAAAATATATAGAAAAGTCAATGACGTGAACTACCCCGGAGTCAAGCTTCGGGATACTCTCGCTTTAACTATTATAGACTACACCCCCGCTAAAACTAGTGTAATCCAATCTTAACTATCACCAGATAAATAAATAAAATACATCTTTAGTTTCATATATTTAGACTGGTCTAATATAGATTAGGTAAGTTAACAAAATTCTTATAGACGGAGGATCTATCCTGGATTAGGCCCGGGTGGTGTAGGGGCTTATCATACTGCCCTGTCACGGCAGTGACGCGGGTTCAAATCCCGCCTCGGGCGATCCCTATATAGTATTTAATTCACTAATAAATTCTACATTAATTCAAAAACATGTTTTGTGGTCCCTTCCAGAATGTCAACTTCTCCGCTCTAAAGGGATGGAGCTTGTTAGTGAGCCTTGTTGATTTCGCTGAGGGATTGACCCTCAGGAGGGGTCAAGTCATCGGCTCCTAACTTAAGGGCTAGCTGACAGTTAGCCCTCTCTTCGATGAGACTTTTGCCCACCGAAGAGTGTTATACGGGAACCGTTCCGTTCCCACCAAATTTATGATCTATAAACTATTAAATGTAAGAAGAGTCCATGTATCCCACATCCTGAAGGAAGGGGTTTTATTGCTTCCTTACAAACCAACGAAGAATAAAAAACGAATCTGTAAAGTTAATTATATGTTTTATGTTGGTTAGTTGTTTTTAATCCATTTTTTAACTTTTTTTATTAATGCTCCTTCTCTTATTATTTTCCAAGAATTTGTATCTACTACAGTACTACCTTTACCGTGTGTGGTTTTACCTCCATCTAATACAAGGTCTACTTTTTGTATGAATTTTTTATTTAGTTCTTCTATTTTTCTTGCTTCTTTCTGTCCTGAAAAATTAGCGCTTGTACTGGTTATGGGGGAGTATCTAGAAAGGAGGTTTAAAGCCATTTTATTATTAGGTATCCGTATTCCTATTTTATTTTCATATGTAATTCCATCTGGAAACTCATATCTAGAAGATAATAAAGGAGTTACAGGCCCTGGGAGAAATTCCTCTAGAAAATTTTTAGTTTTTGGGGTAGTTTTAGCATATTTTTCTATTTGTTCTATATTAGGGAGGGCTATAGATATTGGATTAGATTTTTCTCTCTCTTTAACTCTAAAAACTTTATCTACACTATCGCTATCAAATGCATTACCTCCTAGCCCATATACTGTTTCTGTGGGATAAACAACTAATCCTCCATTTTTTAATATTTTTATAGCTTTGTCTATATCTTTAGTTATTTTTTTGTCTGTATCTTCTATACTATTCATTAGGTTCTATATGTCTACTCCTACCTCCATGTCTTCTGTTGCTTCTTTTAGTCCTTTTTCTTTGACTTCTGATGTCATTCTCTCAGCAATTCCTTCATCACTTAGTACCTCTTCAAATCTTTCTCTATATGGTTTATTTTCAGCATTCATAATTCTTGAATAAAATCTAACAATATTTTCTTCTATATCTATTTTTTCTGATTTTTCAGATATAGATAACTCACTAGTTTTTATTTCATCAAGGTCAAATGGAGCTTCATCTAGGTCTGAGCTACGCTGTAGATAAAGTTCCCCTCTTATGTCTCTTACTTCACTTTCATCAGTATCTATAGTTTCAGATATCTCTTTATCACTTTCACCCTCAAAGAATAGTCTAACTATTTCTATAGCTTTTTCTTCAGCAACATCAATTTCTGCTCCATCCTGTTTTTTTATCTCTTCTATGATCCTACTTAGTTTTTCATTAATACTCAGAGATCCTATCTCTTCTTCTTTTTCTTCTTTAACAGTAGTTTTATCTAGATTCTCTAGTACTTCTTTAAATTGTTCATCACTTCCCATGAGCAAAGATTTATTCACCCTGTGAATAAAAAGGTATCGTCAAAAGCCTAATAACTTGATAGAAAATAACTATATATACTTTACGAAAAAGAAAAACAATTGAATTGGAAAGATAGAAATTTAAGATATACATATCGTTAGTATATTAATAAATAAGCGTTTTTATTCTTTAGTCTTTAATTTATAGAGAGAATTAAAGTATTTACACTATTTTCTAGGATATAAAATTTAGTCCAATTTGATAGTTTGTCTTGTTTTTTTCAGATTTTAAAATAACTACATAAAAAAGGTATAAATTAAATTTATGTAGACGGTCGTAAGAAAAATATAGACAGGTGTTAGGCGGAAGTTTTAAATGTAAAACTAACTTAAAGAAAACAGATAAAATGCAGAAGGAAGAACTTATACATCTGCATTCTTTAATGGCAGAACTAAAAGATTATGTAGATGAAAAGGAAGATGAAATAGACGCAGATTTTGAAGAATACCAAACACTTGAAACAAGTCCAGTGCATGTCCATAGATCAAAATCAGAACATAAACATGCAATTTTTGTACTAGGAGAAGAACTAAATGAATCAGTAGGAAAAGAACCCTCAAAAGAAGCCAAGCCAGAAACTGAACTTAGATAAAACAAACAAAAAATATATAGAACACTACAGTAAAAAAACGAGTTCTCTAAAAAAATCTTATCCATACTAGAATTAAGAATAAAACTAACAAAAAAATAAAATATAAAAAAATTCATTTTTCCACCAAATATATTAACTTCTGAACGTTTAGACCAAATACCTAAAATCAATTAAAACATATAGATATCCCTCATATAATTAAACTACATATTATATTATATAGATAATTAACTAAGTTTTAATTAGAGATACTTACAGATAGTATAGTGTTGTTTATTTAATATTCGGTGATTTATTTTTCAGGATGTTTGAACATTTTTTGCAGTTTGTTTCTGTTTTTATGTCAACTTCCTTTACGGTAGGTGAAAAGCTCATAACACATTTTTTATTTTTACAATGTTCCAGTCCAAGTGTGTGTCCAAGTTCATGTAATATTTCTTTTCTAGCTCTATCTAATATTTTATCGTTTTTAGCTTCCCCACCATCTGCCGTCATTTTTAACCGATAAGTAGATACAATACAGCCACTGCCTCCAAGATAGGCTAGTCCAAAAACATAGTTACGATCTCCATAAAAAATATCCTTACTTGTTAATCCGATATTTTTTCCGCCTTCACCTTTTTTTTCTATTTTTTCAATAAGTAATTCAGCATTATACTGTCCCAGATCATTATTATAACATATAGAAGGGAGGGTGTCTATAGACT